>NZ_JAKSYF010000135.1:0-302 GCF_022829745.1 Methylobacterium sp. E-016 | reverse complement strand
TCCGGCCCGGTCCGTCCGGCCATGAGGATGGCGAACTCGTCGCCGCCGAGGCGTGCCAGGATCTGGTCGGGGCCGAGCAGCCCGGTGACGCGGCGGGCGGCCCTATTCAGCATTGCGTCGCCGACCGGATGGCGGAACAGGCCGTTGCCCTCCTTCAACCCGTCGAGGTCGAGGAAGAGCACCGCGACCGGAACGCCGGTCTCGACCGCCGCGCCCACGTCGCGGGCGAGGCGCCGAGTGAAGGCGGAACGGTTGAGTAGGCACGGCAGGGGACCGTGGAGGGCGAGGAAGCGGATGGGTCG
>NZ_JAKSYF010000128.1:0-58478 GCF_022829745.1 Methylobacterium sp. E-016 | reverse complement strand
CCCGATCCAGATCAACGAGCAGAACCAACAGCTGCGCTCGCAGGGCATCACGCCCCGCGACGGCCAGCCCCTGGACCGCTGACCCGCGACACGCCCCCGCGGCACCCGGTCCGGCCCCGATCCACCCTCCGCTCGGCCGGCCTGATCGCGCCGTCTCCGCACGATGGAGAGCGGCCGGCATAAGCCGGTCCGACGCCGGAATGCGGCCGGCCGACGGCAGGCTCGACGTCGCACGGGGACGTGCCCGTCCGGCCGATCCCGGAGCCGGGCGTCTCAATCCAGCCGCACCGGCGGCCCGACGGCATGGGCGAGGTCGTCGGCGAGCCAGGCGAGGGCGCCGCGGAACGGGCCGAGCAGGCCGACCTGGTGCCGGCGGTAGAGCAGGTCGTGGGCGAGCCGCGCGAACAGGCCGCGCAGGCGGCCGCCGCCGAAGGTGTAGCGCCCGAGCGTGCCCCAGCCGTTGTAGTCGGCCAGGGACACGAGCGCGCCCTTGTCGAGATAGCGGAACGGCGCCATCGCGCCGCCGTGCCGCCACGCCTCGAAATGGCGCACGAGGTGCCGGGCCTGCTGGTGGGCCGCCTGCGCGGTCGCCGGCACCGGATGCTCCGCGCCGGGCTGCGGGCAGGCGGCGCAGTCGCCGAGCGCGAAGATCGCCGGGTCGCGCGTGGCCTGGAGGGTGTCGCCGACCACGAGCTGGCCGGTGCGCGACCGGTCGAGCCCCTCGATCCGGGCGAGCACCGCGGGCGCGCGCACCCCGGCGGCCCAGACCTTGATGTCGGCCTCGATCCGTCCGCCGTCCTTCAGCGTGAAGCCCGCGGCGTCGGCGCCGGTCACCAGGGCGCCGGTGCGCACGTCGACCGCGAGGTCGGCCAGGGTGGCCGCCGCGGCCCGGGAGACGCGATCGGGGAAGGCGGCAAGCAGGCGCGGGCCGCTCTCGATCAGGGTGAGGCGGAGCTTTTCGCGCAAGGCGCCGGTGCCGTAGCCGGCGATCACGTCGACGGCGTGCTTCAGCTCGGCCGCGAACTCGACGCCGGTGGCGCCGCCGCCGACGATGGCGATCCGCAGGCTGGCCTCCGAGCGCAGCGCCGCCAGCACCTGCCCGCGCAGGCGCCGGTGCAGCGCCTCCGCGTCGGAGAGGTCGTCGATCGTGGCGCAATGCTCGGCCACGCCCGGCGTCCCGAAATCGTTCGCGCGGCTGCCGAGGGCGAGGATCAGCACGTCGTAGCCGAGCTGCGTCGGCGCGAGGGCCGCTCCGTCGCCCTCCGCGTCGAAGGGGGCGAGGGTCAGCTGCCGCGCGGCACGGTCGACGGCCTGCAGCGAGCCGAGCCGGAAGCGGAAATGGTTGGCCTTGGCCTGCGCGAGCAAGCTCAGCTTCTGCCGGTCCGGCAGCGCGGTGCCGGCGGCGAAGGTGTGCAGCATCGGCTTCCAGACATGGGACAGGGCCCGGTCGACCAGGGTGACCTGCGCCGCCCCGCTCCGGCCGAGGCGGCGGCCGAGGCCGGTCGCCACCGTGATCCCGGCGATGCCGCCGCCGACGATCACGATGCGGGTCGGTGCTGCCATGCCGGTTCCATCCTCGAGGTCGTCCCGGATCGGTCCGGTCGATGCTCGAACGCGCGCCACCGCGCCGCGGTTCGCTCGGTGCGCGACCGGACCCGGCCTCCGGGGGCGACGGAACCGCTGCCGATCCGCTCGGCCGAACCCGGTCAGCCCAGGGTTCGCCCTCGACCTCGGAGGAAACTCGGATGATGCGGGTGCAGCGGCTTTGCTGGGTTGCCGTCCTGGCCGTTCTCGGCCGTGCCGATACAGCTTTCGCGTAGGAGCAGGGGCCCTACACCGACGACATCGTGAAGTCGACATGGCCGCGCAGCGCCCGGATCGGCCTCGGCGCTCCCGTCTCCGAGCCCGATCACGGCCCGTGAACCGGCCCGAACGCGTCTCAGGACGCACGCTCCACGCGGTCCCATCGGCCGGTGCCGATGAGACCGGATGCGCGCTCCTTTCCCGATCAGCTCTCCAGCTCGCTGTCCCAGTACAGGTAGTCGAGCCAGGTGTGGTGGTAGTCGCGGTGGTCGAACTCGGGCTGGCGGTGGTGCAGCTCGTAGCGGGTCGGGCGGCGCGGCTCGGTCAGCAGCGGCATCTCGGCCTCGTGCGGGGTGCGGTTCGCCTTGCGCAGGTTGCACGGGCTGCAGGCGGCGACGACGTTCTCCCAGGTGGAGAGCCCGCCGCGGGAGCGCGGGTTGACGTGGTCGAAGGTCAAGCCGCCCGAGGGCAGGCGCAGGCCGCAATACTGGCACGAGAAGCTGTCGCGCAGGTAGATGTTGTAGCGGGTGAAGGCCGGGCTGCGGGCCAGCGTGACGTAGTTCTTCAGCGCCACCACGCTCGGCACCCGGAGCGCCCGGCTCGGGCTGCGCGCCTCGACGTCGTAGCTCGCCACCAGGGTCACGCGGTCGAGGAACAGGGCGGTGAAGGCGTCCTTCCAGCTCCACAACGAGAGCGGGTTGTAGGAGAGCGGCCGGTAATCCGCGTTGAGGACGAGGGTCTGAAGATCCATCATCGGCGCGACTCTTCGAACGAAAGCCATACGGGACAACGCGCGAGATCGACATTGCGCGCTGTCCCGAGGACAGGGTCGACGGGGGGATGGGGCTCTTGTGCGTCCGGGCGCGGGATCCGGCGGCCCGGCGGCGGCACCGTCTCGGCCGGAGGCATGGGACACGCGTGGCGCGCCGGGCGCGGTCGGCGACCGGCTGGGGCGGATACATCCGGCTCGCGGCGGGGTCCGGGTGCCAATCCGGTCGATCCCAGCCCTTCGCGAAGTGACGAAAAGGCCCTCTCCATCGGGGCTTAGTCTAATAGCAGCGTGACAGCCTTGTGAAGCTCCGCCCTGTCGCGGCCGACGCCGCACCCACAGATCGGTGGATCGACGGGGTCTTCGAAGCCGACGGCTGCCGGGACGAGGGGGCGCGTCAGCCCCAGCGCACGAACATCGCGATGAACACGGCGACCATGCTGGCCAGGAGCAGCGGGTGGCCGTCGACGATCGCGAACACGAGCAGGGAGATCGCGCCCGTGGCGATGCCGAGCATGACGGCGACGGCGGTCGGGTTCATCGCAGCATGGCTCGCGGCCGTTCAGATCTGAGCTCGGGGTCCGCCATCGATCCGGCCTCCGGCAGACCCCGTATCACGATCCGCGGATCGGCGCGGCACCGATCGGCGCCGCGCCGCGCACCGGGGCGATCAGTCGCCGACGACCTTGCCGTTCGGGCCGACCTTCACGGTCTGCTCGCGGTCGGCCAGCGCCACCTTGATCTCGTACTGTACCGACTTGCCGTCGCGCTCGACCTCGGCCTCGTAGGCCTTGCCGCCGCCCGCCTTCTGCTCGGCGATCGTCAGCGCGTCCTTCAACGACGTGGTGGCGTTCTGGAAATCGGCCGGCTTGAGGCGGGTGAAGTACCGCTCGATCGGCTGGTTCTCGGTCTTGTAGAGCGCGCCGCTGTCGGCATTGATGCCGTACTCGACGAGCTTGCCGTCCGGATAGACGACCTTGATGCTGTAATGCGTCGGGTTCTTGCCGTCCGCCTTCTCGAAATCCGCGTCGATGGCGCGGCCCTTCTCGCCCTGGGCCTCGGCCGTGGTCAGCGCCTGGGCGAGACCGACCTTGGTGGTCTTGGCGAGCTGGAACTCCTTCTGGTCGGACTCGGCCCTGGCCGCATGCGTCAGGCCGAGCGGAGCGGCGAGCAGGCCGGCGGCGATCAGGCCGGCGGTGAGGGTGAGACGGTTCGGCATGGCGTCGACTTCTTTCCCAATGCAGATGGTGGCCCGAATAACCGATCGACCGCCGCTTGGTTGCCTGCCCATCGAAAGACCTGTCCAGGCTCTCGCCGGCGGCCACGGCGCGTCGCCGGCCGCCGCGTCGAGACGGTCAGCGGCGTCCGGCGCGGTCGCGCAGGATCGCGACGAAGCCGGCCGCCGCGACGCGGCGGTCGCCGTCGTTGGCGACGGTGTCGTCGGCCTCCGCCGGGACCGCGCGGGCCAGGCGCGCGGCGAGGTCGCCGTCCTCGGGGCGGCCGCGGGCGGCAAGCCGTGCGGCCAGGATCTCGGGGGCGGCCGTGATCGCTACGACATGGACGCCGGGGAGCGTCCGGCGCGCCGCCTCGATCACCCGGCGCGAGACGTTGCACACCACGACCCGCCCCTGCTCGGCCTCGGTCAGCGCCTCGGCCGGGATCGCGTAGCCGAGGCCGTGCGCGCGCCAATGCAGGGGAAACGCGCCGGCCGCGGCGGCGCGGGAAAACTCCGCCTCGGCGATCTCGGCGTTGTCCTCGTGCGCCGAGGGCGGCCGGGTCACCAGGCGGCGCGGGAAGACGAAGCGCGGGTCGCCGGCCAGCTGCGCCCGCGCGGCGGCGATCACCGTGTCCTTGCCGGCCCCGCTCGGGCCGACCACGAGGACGAAGCCGCCCGCCATCACACCACCCGCGCGCCGGCGCGCCAGACCTCGCGGACGACGGGCACCCCTTGCGCCGTCCGCACGCGGACGAGGTCGGCGCGCAGGCCGGGCGCGATCCGGCCGCGGTCGTCGAGGCCGGTGGCGCGGGCCGGGTTGGCGGTGACGGTGGCGATGGCGGCGGCCAGGTCGATGCCGGGCACGCGCTCGGGCAGCTGGAACGCCGCCATCAGCAGGCTCGCCGGCACGTAGTCGGAGGACAGGATGCTGAGCAGGCCAGCCTCGGCGAGAGCGTGCGCCGCCACGTTGCCGGAATGCGAGCCGCCGCGGATCAGGTTGGGCGCGCCCATCATCACGGTGATGCCGGCCGCGTGCGAAGCCTCGGCCGCCTCGCGGGTGGTTGGGAACTCGGCGAGCGCGACCGCTTCGGCCCGCGACTGGGCGACGTCGGCCAGCGTCGTGTCGTCGTGGCTCGCCAGCGGGATGCCCTGCTCCCGGGCCAGCGCCACGAGGATCGGGCGGTTGCGGGCGTTGAGCGCGGCGCCGTCGCGGATCTTGCGCTCGGTGCCGGCCCGGATCGCCTCGATCGGCCGGCCGCCGCGGCCGGCATATTGATAATACTTCGCCATGTCGCGGAACTGCCGCTGCCCCGGCGTGTGGTCCATCAGCGAGATCAGGCCGACGGGATGACGCCGGACGAAGGCGCGGACGGTGTCGATCACGTCGGCCGACGGGATCTCGCAGCGCAGGTGCGTCCGGTGCTCGGCCCGGAACAGGTCGGCGGCGCGCGCGTCGGCGATGGCCTGCGCCAGCGCGTCGAGCTCGGAGCCGAGGCCGCTGCCGTCCGGGTCGGTGCCGGCGCGCAGCGAATCGAACACGGTGGTGATCCCCGAGGCGGCGATCTGCGCATCGTAGGCGAGCACGGCGCCCAGCGGATGCCAGCGCACGCCGGGGCGCGGCGCGTAGTGGCTTTCCAGGTGGTCGGTGTGCAGCTCGACCAGGCCGGGGACGAGGTGGTCGCCGCGGAGGTCCCGGCCGCGCTCCGGCGCCCGGCCCGCGCCGTGCTCGGCGATGCGGCCGTCCACGATCGCGAGCCAGCCGTCGACGACGCGGTCGGCCAGGACGAGGCGCGCGTTCTCGAGGATCTCGACCCGGTCCGCCATCGCTCCGCCGTCTCCGCTCATGCCGCGCCCGTTCATGCCGCGCCCTCTCATGCCGCGATCGGCGCGCGGAAATCCGCCACGTCCACGATCCGCGTCGCCACCGCCTCGCGTACGTCGGCGTCGTGGAAGATGCCGAGGATGCCCGCGCCCGCCGCCCGCTTCTCGCGGATCAGCGCGATCACGACGTCGCGGTTGCGGGCATCGAGCGAGGCGGTCGGCTCGTCCATCAGCACGAGGGGCCGGTCGGCGATCAACCCGCGGGCGATGTTCACCCGCTGCTGCTCGCCGCCCGAGAAGGTGGCCGGCGGCAGGTCCCACAGGCGCTCGGGCAGGTCGAGGCGCGCGAGCAGCGCCGCGGCGCGCGCGCGCGCCACATCGGCGTCGAGGCCACCCTCGATGCCCGCCGCCTCGACGATCGCGCGGGCGCCGACGCGGGGGATCACGCGCAGGAACTGCGAGACGTAGGCGACGACGTGCCGGCGCAGGGCCAGGATCGCGCGCGGCTCGGCCGTGGCGACGTCCACCGTGCGGGCTCCGTCCCAGATCCGGATCGCGCCGTGCTCGCAGCGGTAATTGCCGTAGGCCATCTTCAGGAGCGAGGATTTCCCGGTGCCGGACGCGCCGCCGAGCACCACGCACTCGCCCGCCGCGACGGCGAGGCTCGCGCCCGCGATCACCGGCAGCACCGTGCCGCCGCGCAGGTGCAGGGTGAAGCGCTTGCCCACGTCCTCGAAGGCGATCAGCGGCGGGGTCATGCGGCGAGCACCGAGGAGACGAGGAGCTGGGTGTAGGCGGCCTGCGGGTCGTCGAGGACCTGATCGGTCAGCCCGGTCTCGATCACCCGGCCGTGGCGCATCACCAGCACCCGGTGCGAGAGCAGGCGGGCGACGGCGAGGTCGTGGGTGACGATGATCACCGCGAGCCCGAGCTCGGCCACGAGCCCGCGGACCATGTCGAGCAGGCGCGCCTGCACCGAGACGTCGAGGCCCGAGGTCGGCTCGTCCATCAGCACGAGGCGGGGGCTCGTCACGAGGTTGCGGGCGATCTGCAGGCGCTGGCGCATGCCGCCGGAGAACCGCGTCGGCGGGTCGTCGATCCGGTCTGCGGCGATCTCGACGCGGCCGAGCCAGTCGAGGGCGGTGGCGCGGATGCGGCCGTAATGGCGCTCGCCGACGCCCATCAGCCGCTCGCCGACGTTGCCGCCGGCCGAGACCGCCATGCGCAGGCCCTGCGACGCGTCCTGGCGCACGAAGCCCCAGTCGGTGCGCATCAGCGCCCGGCGCTCGGCCGCGCTCAAGGTCGCGAGGTCGCGGCTGGCGCCGTCGCGCATCCGGTAGGCGACCGAGCCCGCATCCGCCGCGACCTCGCCGGCGACCAGGCCGAGCAGGGTCGACTTGCCGGAGCCGGATTCGCCGACCACCGCCAGCACCTCGCCCGCCTCCAAAGTGAAGCCGACGCCGTCGCAGGCGGTGCGCGCGCCGTAGCGCTTGGTCAGGCCGGAGACCGTGAGCAGGGGGGCGGTCATGATCGTTCCTCCGCTCCGTTCTTCCCTCCCCCCGGCGGATCTCGGACTTGCCCGAGATCCGCACACCGTGTGCCCAAGTCGGGCAGGCCCGACTTGGGTGCGGGGGAGGGTGGGCCTCGCGTGAGCGAGGGTCGGGAGAGGGGAGCGACAGTGCCGGATACCGCGCTCCCCTCTCCCGACCCGCTCCGCGGCTCCCCCTCCCCCGCAGAGGGGGGAGGGGGAGCCGCCGGCCCGAACCCGCACCGTCGCCGGTCCTCGCAATGATCGGTGTCGGAGCAGACGAACATCCGCCCGCCGGCATCGTCGAGGACGACCTCGTCGAGGTAGGCGTCGTCCGCCCCGCACAGGGCGCAGGGGCGGTCGAAGCGTTGGATTTGGAAGGGATGGTCCTCGAAGTCGAGGCTGCGCACCCGCGTGTAGGGCGGCACCGCGTAGATGCGCTTCTCGCGGCCGGCGCCGAAGAGCTGCAGGGCGGGGCAGTCGTCCATCTTCGGGTTGTCGAACTTCGGCGTCGGCGACGGGTCCATGACGTAGCGGCCCGCGACCTCGACGGGGTAGGCGTAGGTGGTGGCGATGTGGCCGTGGCGGGCGATGTCCTCGTAGAGCTTGACGTGCATCGGCCCGTACTCGGCGAGCGCGTGGAGCTGGCGCGTCTCGGTCTCGCGCGGCTCGAGGAAGCGCAGGGGCTCCGGGATCGGCACCTGGTAGACCAAGACCTGGCCCTCCCTCAGCGGCGCCTCCGGGATACGGTGGCGGGTCTGGATCACCGTGGCCTCCACCGTCCGCGTGGTGGTGGCGATGCCGGCGGTGGCCGAGAAGAAGCGCCGGATCGAGACCGCGTTCGTGGTGTCGTCGGCGCCCTGGTCGATCACCTTGAGCACGTCGGACGCCCCCAGGATCGCGGCGGTGACCTGGACCCCGCCGGTGCCCCAGCCGTAGGGCATCGGCATCTCGCGGGCGGCGAAGGGCACCTGGTAGCCGGGGATCGCGATCGCCTTGAGGATCGCCCGGCGGATCATCCGCTTGGTGCCCTCGTCGAGGTAGGCGAAGTTGTAGCCGGTCTCCGGCCGCGCGGCGGGCGTGCTCATTCGGCGGCCTCCCGAAGCGCTTCGTCCGGCCCGGACTCTCCCGTCCGCGCGGCGTGCTCGGCGCGCAGGCGGCGCAGCAGCTCCAGCTCGGCCTGGAAGTCGACGTAGTGCGGCAGCTTGAGGTGCTCGACGAAGCCCGTCGCCTGCAGGCTGTCGCAATGGGCGAGCACGAATTCCTGGTCCTGCGCCGGGGCGACCAGCGCCTCGCCGAGCTCGGCCGCGCGCAGCGACCGGTCGACCAGGGCCATCGCCATCGCCTTGCGCTCGCCCTGGCCGAAGACGAGCCCGTAGCCGCGGGTGAACCGGGGCGGGACGTCGCCGCCGCCGTGGAACTGGGCGAGCATCTGGCACTCGGTCATCGCCACGGCGCCGAGCTGCACCGGGAAGCCGAGCTCCTCGGGGACGAGCTCCAGCGCCACGGTGCCGAAGCGGACCTCGCCGACGAAGGGATGGGTGCGGCCGTAGCCGCGCTGCGTCGAGTAGGCCAGCGCCAGCACGAAGCCCTCGTCGCCCCGCGCCAGCGTCTGCAGCCGGACCGCACGGTCGGCCGGGTAGTCGACCGGCTCGCGGGTCAGGTCGCCGACGGGGGCGCCCTCGTCCCGGGGCGACGGCTCGATCAGGCCGGCCTCGCCGAGGAAGTCGGTCACGCGCGGGCAGGCGGCCGCGTCCGGGCCGGGCTCGGCCTCCGCGCCGGGCTCGGGCACCATGCCCTCGGCGAGCGAGAAATTGATCAGGCGATGGGTGTAGTCGAAGGTCGGGCCGAGCACCTGCCCGCCGGGCAGGTCCTTGAAGGTCGCCGAGACCCGGCGCGCCACCGCCATCGCCGCGGTCTCCACCGGCAGGGTGGCACCGAAGCGCGGCAGGGTGGTGCGGTAGGCGCGGACCAGGAACACCGCCTCGACGACGTCGCCGCGGGCCTGCTTGAGGGCGAGCGCGGCCAGATCCGGATCGTGGAGCGAGCCCTCGGTCATCACCCGGTCGACCAGCAGCCGCATCTGCTCGCGGATCTGCGCCACGGTGAGGTCGGGCACCGACGGGTCGCCCCGGCGCGTCTCGGCGAGCAGCCGGTGGGCGTTGTCGATCGCGGCCTCGCCGCCCTTCACCGCCACGTACATCGGTCTACGCCTCCGAAGGGACGGGCGAAGGGGCGGCCGAAGGGACGGGCCGCGACGAGCGCGGCAGCCCGGCGACGACGCCCGGCGCGGTGAGCACGAGGTCGAGCCCGCGCGGGAAGGCGGCGTGGTTCGCCGCAAGGCGCGCCGGCCAGTCCGCCGGCAGCGGCGCGGCGGCGAGCCGGATGCGGCCGCGGATGCCGGGACCTTTGAAGGCGGCGCCATCCTCGGACAGGCGGTCGAGGGCCAGCACCAGGGTGGCGGAGGTGTCGGGATAGTCGGGCGAGCCCTGCGCGAACGCCGCGAAGGGCGGGCAGGCGGCAGGATCCGCGATCAGCGCGAAGGCCGCGTCGGCGGGCTCGGCGACGATCGGTGCGCCGGTGTGGAAGCGCAGGAACGCGGCCACCGCCGGGTTCGCGGCGAGCGGCGCGTCGAGCCAGACCGGCGTGTCGGCATCGGTCAGCGCCAGCGCGACGGCGGCGAGTTCGGGCGTGAGGGGGGCGGGCGGAGAAAGGTCGCTTGCGAGCCGCCCGATGCGGCCCGGCCGGGCGAGCGCATCCATCAGCGTGCGGAACGTCCCTTGCGCGTCGTGGACCGGGTCGGCGAAGCCGCGGGCGAGCGCCATCAATCCTCGCCCCGCGCCAGGGTGAAGAAGTTCACCCGCGTCGCCGCGATCTTTCGCGCCGCGGCGGCCGCTTCCGAGGCGCGGCGTTCGGCGATCCCCGCCAGGGCGGCCTCGACTGCCCCGCGCCGCGCCGGGTGCTGCCAATGCGCGTCGAGGATCGCGGCGAGCCGGGCGCGCGGACGGTCGCGGCCGAGATGGTAGGCGAAGCCGGTCTCGCCGCCGGACAGGTGCACCGCCGCCCGGGTCACCGTCGCCTCGCCGACGTTGAAGGCGCGCCCGTCGCCGCCGATGCGGCCGCGCGCCATGACGAGGCCGGTCTCGGGCGCGCGTAGATCCTCGGCCTCGCAGGACAGCCCGGTCTCGGCGAGAACGGCCTCGAGCTCGGCGAGCGAGGCCGCCCCGGCACGCGCCATCGCGGCGCGACGGGCTTCGACCTCTGGCGTTGCCGGGTCGGGTGCTGTTTGGCTGGCGCGCGGCATTCGCGTTCGAAGGCCTCCGATTTGTCTATAGATATAGACAAATCCAATCGTGGACGCAAGGGACGATGCGATCCGTCATGGACGAGGCGAGCGACACCCCGGTGACATCCGCCCGCGCCGGCCCCGTCGAGCGCGGCGCGGGCCTGGCCGCGTGGCGCCAGATCGCCGACGCGATCGGCGGCGCGATCGCGGGCGGCGAATTTCCGGCCGGCAGCCAGCTTCCCACCGAGGCGGCGCTGGCGGCCCGGTTCGGGGTGAACCGCCACACCGTGCGCCGCGCCCTTGGGACGCTGGCCGAGCGCGGCCTGGTACGGGCGACGCAGGGGCGCGGCACCTTCGTCGAGCCGGGGCCGATCCCCTATCCGATCGGGCCGCGCACCCGGTTCTCCGAGATCGTCACCCGGGCCGGCCGCCAGGCCTGGGGCGACCTCGTCGCGGCGGCGACGGTGCCAGCGAGCCTCGAGACGGCGGAGGCCCTGGGGCTCGCGGCCGGCGATCCGGTGATCGAGATGCTGACCCTGCACCGGGCCGACGACGCCCCGATCTCGGCGGCGCGGATCGCCCTGCCGCTGCCGCGCTTCGCCGGCTTCGCCGAGGCCTACGCCGCCTCCGGCTCGATCACCCGCGCCTTCGCCGGGTTCGGCATCGCCGACTACACCCGCCTCTCGACGCGGATCGGGGCACGCACCGCCACCGCGGAGGAGGCCAGCCGCCTCGACGTGGCGCCGGGGCGGACCCTGCTCACGGTCGCCAGCGTCAACGTCGACGCCGCCGGCAAACGCATCCTGGCCGCGGCCTCCGTGTTCGTCGCCGACCGGGTCGAGCTGGTGGTGGATTAGCGGCGATGCCGCCGGCCGCGACGAGGGACTGAACCAGGCCTGAGTGCCGCTCCTGCGCGCGAAGCGCCCGGCAGGGGCGCCCTTGCGGACCGTCGGTCGGCTATTTCGCTGCTGCGGTCTTCAGGCGCGCTTTCGGCGGCCCTGCGGACGCCGCCGCGAGCAACGTCGCCCAATCGTCGGGGGGATGGCCCTTGTCGAGCATCCGCTCGAACACGGCATAGGCGTCGGTCTTCGCGCCGTAGGTGCGCAGCGTCTCCGCGTCGTTCACCCACGCATAGATCAGGATCCTGGTCCGGCTGTCGTAGCGGAAGAACGGGCGGAAGCGGCCGTTGCCGAACTTGGCCCGGAACCAATGCTTTCGGGACGCGCCGAGGGGGTCGCCCTGGCGGTACTCGGCCCGGGACGGGTCCTGCGGGACGGTCTCGAACATCAATCTCCGCAAGACCGCGAGCAGCTTCGCGTTGGCGGTCCTGCGGTACCCGTCCGGGTCGTCGGCCTTGGCCTTCTCCACGGTGGCGGTCAGCGTCTCGAGCTGGTCGAGCAGCAGCGGATGGGCGAAGATCGTCCACGCGCCGACGACCGTCATCGATCAGAGTGCCACGGGACCGTCGATGTCCGCGCCGGGATCGGCGTCGATCCCCTCGGCGAGGGCCGACATGCGCTCCATCAGATCGGCGGGGAAGGGCGTGATGGCCTGCGGCCGGCGCGCCATGTCCTGGGCGAGGAAGGCCAGGAATCCCTCGATCACGGGGTCCGCCTCCTCGACCTCGACGCGGGTGAGGCGCACGCCGCCCTCGTCGACGACGTAGGCGATCTCGCCGCCGTAGCTGACGCCCAGGGCCTGGCACACGACCTTCGGGACGGTCGTCTGGCCCTTCGCGGTGATCTTGCTGCGCTCTCGTACGAGGGGACCCATCGCGGCCTCGGCGGCTTGAGGTAAGGAATTTCCCTTCCCTCGTCGGCAGCCTTCGAAGCAAGCGCGTCGCGGCGCAAGGCGACGCCCTATGCTCCCCGGCATGGGCAGGGCCGCCGAGGGCGGCGTTGCTCGCAGGTGCCCGGGTTGACTACTGACCCCGGATGCGAGGCGCACGCGCCCCCCGGCAGGATACGCAACCCATGACCGAGCCATCGGCCCGCCACGTCGTGATCATCGGTTCGGGGGCGGTCGGGACCGTGAGCGCGCTCGAATGCCTGCGCGCCGGCCATCGCGTCACGGTGGTCGATCCGGGCGTGCCCGGCGGGGAGCAGGCGTCGAGCTACGGCAATGCCGGCTGGCTCTCGTCGCACTCGGTGATCCCGCCGGCGGAGCCCGGCATCTGGAAGCGCGTGCCGTCCTACCTCGCCGACCCGCTCGGGCCGCTGGCCATCCGCTGGCGCTACCTGCCCCGGGTGCTGCCCTGGCTGGTGCGCTACATCTGGGCGGCGCGCACCGGGCGGCAGATCGCCGAGACGGCGCGGGCGATGCGCACCCTGCTGGCGGATGCGCCCCGCCTCCATGCCGGCCTCGCCGAGGAGGCCGGCCTCGGCCACCTGATCGAGCGGCGCGGCCTGCTGCACGTCTATCCCGACCGGGCGGCCTTCGCGGCCGACGCCGCGGCCTGGGCGATCCGCCGCGCGGTCGGCGTGCGATGGCTCGAGCTCTCGGCCGACGAGCTGCGCCAGCGCGAGCCGACCCTGCATCGCCGCTACACCTTCGGGGTGATGGTCGAGGAGGCGGGCCATTGCCGCGACCCGGGCGGCTACGTCGCCGGGCTCGCCGACCTCGCCCGCGCCCGCGGCGCGACCTACGCCCGCACCCGCGCCACCGGGTTCCGCCTCGACGCGGGTCGGCTCGTCGCGGTGGAGACCGAGGCCGGCGCGATCCCGTGCGACCGGGCGGTGGTCGCCGCCGGCGCCCGCTCGGGCGCGCTGACCGCGAGCCTCGGCGACCGGCTGCCGCTGGAGAGCGAGCGCGGCTACCACGTGATGATCGCCGGTGCCGAGGCGGGGCCGCGCACCCCGGTGATGGCCTCGGACGCCAAGATGGTGGTCAACGCCATGGACGGCGGCCTGCGCGCGGCGGGCCAGGTCGAGTTCGCCGGGCTCGACGCGGCGCCGAACTGGAAGCGCGCCGAGATCCTGCGCGACCACCTGACCGGCATGTTCCCGGACCTGCCCGCGACCGTGCCGGCCGAGCGGATCCGGATGTGGCTCGGCCATCGCCCGAGCATGCCGGACGGGCGGCCCTGCATCGGCCGCGCCCGCCGCACCGGGGACGTGGTCTACGCCTTCGGCCACGGCCATGTCGGCCTCGTCGGGTCGGCGCGCACCGGGCGCCTCGTCGCCCAGCTCGTCGGCGGCGAGGCGCCCGAGATCCCGCTGGCGCCGTTCGACCCCGGCCGCTTTCTGTAGGGAAGCGGCACCCGGCCTACCGCGCCGGCCCGCCGATCAGCGCCCGGCGCAGCCGGCCGGACACGGCGTCGATCGCCGCCACGGCGACGAGGATCATCAGCACGAGGCAGGCGACCTGCTGCAGCTCGAGCACCCGGATCAGCTCGCTCAGGTACTGGCCGATGCCGCCCGCGCCGACGATGCCGATGATCGTCGCCGATCGGGTGTTCGATTCGAAGAAGTACAGCACCTGGCTGCCGAGCACCGGCAGGACGGCGGGCACGAGGCCGAAGCGGATGCGGTGGAGCGCGCCGCCGCCGGAGGCCGCGACGCCCTCGCCGTCGCGGCGATCGACGGTCTCGACCGCCTCCGAGAACAGCTTGCCGAGCGCCCCGACGTCGGAGCAGGCGATGGCCAGCGCACCGGCGAACGGCCCGAGCCCGACGACGTTGATCCAGACCAGCGCCCAGATCAGCACGTCGACCGAGCGGACCACGTCGAGGCCGCGGCGCACCGCGAAATGCGCGAACGGGTTCGGCACCACGTTCCGGGCCGCGAGCAGCGCCAGCGGGAAGGCGACCAGCGCCGCGGCCAGCGTCCCGAGGAAGGCGATGGCCAGGGTCTCGCCGAGCGCGTGCAGGAAATCGGGGAAGCGGCCGCCGGCCGAGGGCGGCAGCATCATCAGCGAGAACTCGGCGAGCCGCCCGAGGCCGCTCACGATGCGGGTGGCCGAGAAGTCGAGGCGCACCATCGCGAACGCCGCGAGCCCGAGGAGGGCGGCCAGGGTCGCGAGCGTCGCGAGCCGCGCGCCCCACGCGGTTCGGAACGCGTCGGGGTGGCGCCGGCGCAGGGCGGCGACGTCCACGGGACGCGGCGGCCGGCTCATCGCGCGCCCTCCGCCCCGATGAGGTGGTGGCGCAGCCGCTCGGTGCCGAGGTCGATCGCCATCACCGTCGCGACGATCATCAGGAGGATCGCGCTCACGTCCGCGTCGTAGAAGTTGCGGATCGCCACCAGCAGCTCCTGGCCGATGCCGCCGGCGCCGACGAAGCCCATCACCCCGGCGCCGCGCACGTTGATCTCGAAGCGGAGCAGCCCGTAGGAGGCGAAGCTCGACAGCACCTGCGGCAGCACCGCGAAGCGGATCGCCTGGATCCGCGAGGCGCCCGATGCGGTCAGCCCCTCGACCGGCCTCATGTCGATGTTCTCGACCACCTCGGAGAACAGCTTGCCGAGCGCCCCCGTGGTGTGGAGGGCGAGCGCCAGCACGCCCACCATCGGGCCGAGGCCGAAGGCGATGACGAAGAGCAGGGCGAACACGATCTCGGGCACCGTGCGCAGGACCTCGAGGGCGCGGCGCGTCAGGAAGCGGCCGGCGCGGGTGCGGGCGAGGTTCGCGGCCGCGCCGAAGCACAGCAGGAAGGCGCCGACGCCGCCGAGCAGCGTGCCGAGATAGGCCATCAGCAGGGTCTCGCCGAGGAGCGCCGCCCATTTCGGCAGGCCCCAGTACCATTCGGCGAGGTCGCCGCGCAGGTCGGCGAGCGTCAGGTGCGGCAGGATGCGGCCGAGATAGGCGGTGAGGTTGCCGATGTTGTCGGCGAGCACCAGCGGGCGCACCTCGGCCATCAGGCCCGACAGGACCAGCAGCCCTGCGACGACCGCGAGGAATGCCAGGCTCCGCCGCCGGGTCGACGCGACCGCGCGCCCGTAGGCCTCGGCCAGGGCCGCCGCCCGCTCGGGCGGCAGCGGCGCGATCCGCCCGCTCACGGCGGCGACCCGTCCGGTCCCGGGATCAGGACTTGCGGCGCTGCGCGTCGTTGAACTTCAGCATCTCGATGATCGACTGGTAATCCTCCAGCGTCACCGGGGTGAGGCCGAGGTCCTTGCCGTCGGAGAGGCGGTCGAAGGCGGCCTTGTCGGCGGTCGGCAGCGCGACGAAGGCCTCGACGATCTTGCGCTTCAGGTCGGCGGGCAGGCTGGACAGCATCGCGAACGGGCCCTCGGGCAGGAACGCGGACTTGAAGACGATGCGGAAGTCGGACGGGCTCAGCGGCGTGCCGTCGGGCTTCTTCAGCATGCCCTTGGCGGCCATGCGGGTGACGACGGAATCGGTCTCGGAGTTCCACAGGTTGGCGGCGGCGTCGGCCGTGCCCTGGGTCAGCGCCAGCACCGCGTTCTCGTGGCTGCCGGCGTAGACGGTCTTGCCGAACAGCGCGTCGACGTCGTGGCCGCTCTTGTTGAGGAAGAAGCGCGGGGCCTGGTTGCCGGAGGTCGAGTTCGGGTCGACCAGGGCGAGGTTCCTGCCCTTCAGGTCCGCGATCGTCCGGTACGGGCTGTCGGCGCGCACGTAGAGCACCGAGTAGTAGCCCGAGGCGCCGTTATCGTGCTTCTGGTTGACGATCGGGTCGACCTTCACCCCCGTCATCACCGCGCGGGCGAACGAGGCCGGGCCGTAGAAGGCGATCTGGATGTTGCCGGCGCGCTGGCCCTCGATCACCGCGGCGTAGTCGTTGGCGACCCGCAGCTTCACCGGCACCCCGAGCGCCTTGGTGAGGTAGGCGGCGAGCGGCGCGTAGCGGTCGGTGGTGCCGGTGGCGTTCTCGACGGGAATCGCGCCGAGGGTGATCTCGGGCACCGTCGCCTTCCAATCCTGAGCCAGGGCGGGCTGCAGGGCGAGCGCGGCCAGGCCGCCCGCGAGGGCGCCGACGAGGGTGCGACGGTCGAGCATCATCATCTCCGGGAAGGGGCGTGGCACGGGGTTCGTCTGGGGTCAGGCGACGAGGGCGGCGGGCTCGACCGCGTGCGGCGCCCGGTCCATCACCTCGCCGGCCTCCAGGCCGTAGAGCTGCTTGGCGACGTCCTCGGTGAGGTCGAAGGCGCCGCCGTCGAACACCACGCGGCCGTCGGCGAGGCCGACGAGCCGGTCGCAATAGGCGCGGGCGAGGTCGAGCGAGTGCAGGTTGCACAGCACGGTGATGCCGAGGCGCCGGTTGGCGTCGGCGAGCGCATCCATCACCAGCTTGGTGTTGCGCGGGTCCAGCGAGGCCACCGGCTCGTCGGCGAGGATGATGTCGGGCTCCTGCACCAGCGCGCGGGCGATCGCGACCCGCTGCTGCTGCCCGCCCGAGAGCTGGTCGGCGCGGTGGGCGGAAAAGCCCGCCATGTCGAACGCCTCGAGCGCCGCGAGCGCCCGCGCCCGGTCCTCGGCCGACCACAGCTTCAGGAGCGCGCGGTGGCTCGGGGCGTGGGCGAGGCGCCCCATCAGCACGTTGGTCAGCACGTCGAGGCGGCCGACCAGGTTGAACTGCTGGAACACCATGGCGCAGCGGGCGCGCCAGCGGCGCAGGTCGCGCCCCCGGAGCGCGGTGACGTCGAGCCCGTCGAACAGGATCCGCCCGGCCGAGGGCTCGGCGAGGCGGTTGAGCATGCGCAGGAAGGTCGACTTGCCGGCGCCCGAGCGCCCGATCACCCCGACGAAGCTGCCCGGCTCGATCCGCAGCGAGATCCGGTCGACCGCGAGGCGCGGTCCGTAGCGCCGCGTGAGGCTATCGACGATGAGCATGCGTGCCGTCCGCCGCGAGGGATGCGCCGGTAGACCCGTCGCGCGCGACGATAGGATGACAGCCGCGCCGCGACCCGCGGTTTCGTCGTGAACGGGCGCGCCGTGCGGCTACGCAGCGAACGGGATCCGGCGCAGGAGGCGGAACGGCGCCGCGCCGTCCTGGCGCAGCAGCGTGATCGCGTCGATCGTCAGCGACGTCGGGGGGCAGGCCGCCGCGAGGCGGGCGCGCCAGGTTTCGCGGGCGTCGCCGGCGAGGCGGCCGGTCAGGGTCATGTGGAAGCGGAAGGCCTCGAAGACGTGGGGATAGCCCCAGCGGTCGAGGAGCGCGCGGCGGCGCGCGTCGAGGCGCTCCGGCTGGCGGCGCGCCCGCTCGGCCTGGGTGAGACCGGCCCGGAACGGGTCGAGGGCGGCGACGCACTCGGCCGCGAGCAGGCCGAGCCCGGGCGGCGGCGCGGTGGGCACCAGGGCGACGAAGTCCCCGAGCAGGGTCACCGCGAGGGGCCCGACCGCCAGGGGCGCGCGGGGCTGCGCCAGCGCCGCGCAGGCGGCGAGGAGGTCGCCCTCGGTCCGGCCCGCGGCGAGGCGCATCGGCGCCTTCAGCGTCGCGTGGAAGCCGTAGACCCGCGGCGCCGCGGTGACGGCGGCGAGCGCCGCGCGCGCGGCCGCGTCCCATCCGGGCAGGGGCGCATCGCCGAGGACCGCCTCGCCGAAGGCGGCGAGCGCCGATCCGGGCTCCGGCGTGACGTAGAGCGCGTAGCGTGTCGGGGCGTCCACCGGGGCACTCGCTTCGGGCGTGGATCGGTCACGGCCCGGCGCGGATAGAACCCGATCGCCCGCTCGGCAAGGCGCGGCCGCTCAGCCCCGCGGGATCGGGCGGTTGCGGCAGGCGGCGCGATATTGCTGCCGGCTCAGGCCGCGCATGTTGCGGCGGTCGGCTTCCTGGGTGCAGGCGATCTTGCGGTCGGCCTTGTTGAGGCTCTTCGTGCCGCTTGACGGGACGTCGGTCGGCGCGGGCGCGGTGTAGGATTGCGCGAGGCCCGACGTCGTCAGCAACGCGAGACACAGGGTGCTTGCCAAGACCGTACGCATCCAACGAACTCCTGCTTCATCTGTCGCGCTCGCCGGGCAATAACCGGGCCAAGCTTGGCGGCTCGGGGCGTGGTCGATCATGCGGTGCGGCCGGCGGCGATCGCGGCGACGACGCGATGCGAATCCGACACCCATCCGAAGATGCTGCCCTGCGCCACGATCATCGCGAGGCCGGCCGCGTGGAAGGCCGGGATGTACGAGCCGCAGGCATCCGACACCACGAGGCAGCGGTAGCCGCGGTCATTGGCCTCGCGCACGGTGGTGTGGACGCAGACCTCGGTGGTAACGCCGCAGACGAGCAGCGTGGCGACGCTGCGCGCGGCCAGGATCTCGGCCAGGTCGGTGGCGTAGAACGCGCCCTTGCCCGGCTTGTCGACCACCGGCTCGCCGGGGGCGGGCGCGAGGTCGGCGACGATGTCGTGGCCGGGCTCGCCGCGGATCAGGATGCGCCCCATCGGCCCGGGCGCGCCGATGCGGGCGGACGGCGTGCCGCGGGCGATCTTGGCGGCGGGCGCGTCCGACAGGTCGGGGCGATGCCCTTCGCGGGTGTGGACCACGAGAAGGCCGGCCCGCCGCGCCGCCGCCAGCAGCGCCCGCGCCGGCGGCACGGCGGCGGCGAGCAGCGAGACGTCGTTGCCGAGGCTCTCGCCGAAGCCGCCGGGCTCCAGGAAGTCGCGCTGCATGTCGATGATCACCAGCGCCGTCGTCGCCAGGTCGATCGCCAGCGGGCCCGGCTCGGCATCCACGGTCACCATCGGCGCGAATCTCCCGTCCTGCGGCCGGCTCGGCGGCGCACGACGCGACGATGTCGGGCGATGGCGCGGAATGCATCCGCAAATACTGCCCGACATTGCTCGAATGTTGTGCGCATGCTGCCGACGTCATGGGCGGTGGCGCGTTCGTCGGCGGACGACGCGCCGCCGGAGGTGCGAGCCCGGCCGCCGCGTCGCGCGTTTCAGGGTCGCCGCCGCCGCACCCGCCGGAGCGGGCGCCTGCGCTCGGCCGGCAAACCTGTTGCCGAATTATGACTCGGCCGCCGCCTCTCGCCCAGGTGGCACGCGCTGGCATATCGGTTGCTGCCTGCTCACCGGATTTTCGGCACGGAGAGGGCAGACATGATCGCTCGGGGACTCGTTGCAGCGGCCATGTCGCTCGGTCTGGTGGGATACGGCGCGGCGGCCGATCTCGATGCGAAGAAGGACAAGGCGCCCGTCGAGGCTCCGGCCAAGGAGGCGCCGTTCTTCCTCTTCGCCGACACGCAGTTCAGCTATCGCTACCAGTTCCCGACCGTGTCGCCGGGCGTCCAGATCCAGAAGGCCGACGGCTCGTTCGTCAGCCGCGAGGCGCCCAAGCAGATCTACAACATCTCGCATGCCGACGCCTGGGCCTACGGCACGAACTTCTTCTCGCTCGACATCCTCAAGTCGGGCTCGCAATTCCCGGCCGGCACCACGAACCCGCCCGGCAGCGTCGGCGCGCCGTTCTTCGCCGATTACGGCAACACCGAAGCCTACGGCCTCTATCGCGGCACCCTGAGCCTCAACGCGCTGACCAACTCCAAGGCGTTCACGCTGCCGGGCATCGTCAAGGACATCTCCCTCGCCTTCGGCTTCGACGCGAACTCGCAGAACGACGCGTTCGGCTCGAAGAAGCGCGACGTGGTCGGCGGCCTCAACTTCTCCTTCGACGTGCCGGCCGGATTCCTGAACCTGTCGGTCCACGCCTACAAGGAATGGAACCGCAACGGCTTCAACCTACAGCCCGATCGCGACCAGAGCTTCGACGTGGTGCCGGAATTCGAGGTGGTCTACAATTTCCCCCTCGCCTTCACCAACCTGCCGCTGAGCCTGACCGGCTTCAACAACATCGTGCTGCCCAAGGGCCGCGGCGTGCAGAACGTGGCTGACTTCGCCTTCAACCCGAAGCGCGGCCTCGAATTCCTGTCGCGCACGAACCTGGTGCTCGACGTGGGCAAGCTGATCTACGACCAGCCCAACAAGGTCGACGCCTTCATCGGCTTCCAGTACTGGCTGAACAAGTTCGGCAACGTCGAGACGGCGACGTTCAAGGGCACGGAAGAGAAGAGCTTCCTCGCCGGCGTCGCGTTCCACATCTTCTGATCGCCGGTTGGATCGCCGATCGCACGACCGTGACGGGATGGGAGACGGCATGACGGGATCCGACGCCAGGCCCCGAGGGGACGAAACGCTCCGGCGCCTGTGGATTCGCGATCCGCTGGCGATCCTCGCCGAGGACGCC
The DNA here is from genome assembly GCF_022829745.1 of Methylobacterium sp. E-016. Taxonomy (NCBI): domain Bacteria; kingdom Pseudomonadati; phylum Pseudomonadota; class Alphaproteobacteria; order Hyphomicrobiales; family Methylobacteriaceae; genus Methylobacterium; species Methylobacterium sp. E-016. The sequence continues at coordinate 37,918 of NZ_JAKSYF010000128.1, read as the reverse complement.
GGCGGCGGCATCGTGGTCGAGGGCAGCCGCATCGTCGAGCGCGTGGCGGCCGGCGCGCAGCCCGCCGCGCCGGTGGACGAGACCTTCGACGCTTCGCGCCACGTCGTCATCCCCGGGCTGATCAACACCCACCACCACTTCTTCCAGACGCTGACGCGGGCCCACCCGCTGGCGATCAACAAGCCGCTGTTCCCGTGGCTGAAGGCGCTCTACACGGTCTGGGACAAGATCACCCCCGACGCGTTCCGGCTCGCGACGCGGCTCGCCTACACCGAGCTGCTGCTCTCCGGCTGCACCACGGCGGGGGACCACCACTACCTCTACCCGAAGGGGCTCGAGGATTCCGTCGACGTGCAGGTCGACGAGGCGCGCAGCCTCGGCATCCGCGCCTTCGTCACCCGCGGCTCGATGAGCCTGTCGGAGAAGGACGGCGGCCTGCCGCCCGACTGCCTGACGCAGGACGACGACACCATCCTCGCCGACAGCGAGCGGGTGCTGAACCTGTTCCACGACGCGAAGCCCGGCGCGATGGTGCGGATCGGGCTGGCGCCGTGCTCGCCCTTCAACGTCACCAAGCGGCTGATGCGCGAGAGCGCGGCGCTCGCCGACCGCCACGACTGCCAGCTCCACACCCATCTCGGCGAGACGCTGGACGAGGACGCCTACTGCCTGGAGATGTTCGGCCAGCGGCCGGTCGACTACCTCGAGGAGGTCGGCTGGATGAGCCCGCGGGCCTGGCTCGCGCACGGCATCCACTTCAACGACGACGAGGTGCGCCGGCTCGGCAAGGCCGGCGTCGGCGTCTGCCACTGCCCGACCTCGAACATGACGCTGGCCTCGGGGCAGTGCCGCACCTGCGAGCTGGAGGCGGCGGGCGCGCCGGTTGGCCTCGGCGTCGACGGCTCGGCCTCGAACGACAGCTCCAACCTGATGGAGGGCGTGCGCCACGCCCTGATGATCAACCGCCTGACCTACGGCGCCGAAGCGGTGACGCATCTCGACGCCCTGCGCTGGGCGACCGAGGGCTCGGCCCGCTGCCTCGGGCGCGACGACATCGGCCGGATCGAGCCGGGCCGCGAGGCCGACCTTGCGCTGTTCACCCTCGACGCGCTGCGCTTCTCCGGCGCGCACGATCCGCTGGCCGCGCTCGTGCTGTGCGGCGCGCACCGCGCCGACCGGGTGATGGTCGCGGGCCGGTGGCGGGTGGTCGACGGAAACCCCGTCGGCATGGACACGCGGAAGCTGCGCGAGGACCACGGCCGGCTCGCCCTCAGCCTCCTCGGCGGCGCCTGATGGCGGCCGTGCCGTCGCCCGCCGCCGGCACCGCGCCGCTCTACGGGGCCTACGGCATCGTCAAGCGCTTCGGCGACTTCAAGGCCAACGACGGCGTCGACCTCGAGATCCGCGCCGGCGAGATCCACGCGCTGCTCGGCGAGAACGGCGCCGGCAAGTCGACCCTGATGAAGATCCTCTACGGGCTGCTGGAGCCGACGGAGGGCGTCGTCACCCACAAGGGCGACATCGTGCAGCTGCCCGACCCCGAGGCGGCGCGCGCCATCGGCATCGGGATGGTGTTTCAGCACTTCTCGCTCTGCGAGAACCTGACGGTGGCCGAGAACATCGCCCTCGTCATGCCGAAGACCCTCTCGGGCAGGGCGCTTGCCGAGCGGATCGCCGCGCTCGGGGCGGCCTACGGCCTGCACCTCGATCCCGCCCGGCCGGTCTGGTCGCTCTCGGCCGGGGAGCGCCAGCGCATCGAGATCGTGCGCTGCCTGCTGCAGGACCCGCGCCTCGTCATCCTCGACGAGCCGACCTCGGTGCTGACGCCGGGCGAGGCGGAGCAGCTGTTCTCCGTGCTGGAGCGGCTGCGCGACGAGGGCCGGGCGCTGCTCTACATCTCGCACCGGCTCGACGAGGTGCGGCGCCTGTGCACCCGCGCCACCATCCTGCGCCACGGGCGCGTCGTCGGCGCCTGCGATCCGCAGGGGGAGAGCGCCCGCTCGCTCGCGGCCCTGATGGTCGGGGCGCAGGTCGGCGCGGTGACCGGCCGCGCCGGCGCCGCGCTCGGCCCGCCGCGCCTTGTCCTCGATCGCCTGTCCCTGCCGGCGCCCGGCCTGCACGGCACCGCGCTCGCCGACATCCGCCTCACCGTCCGGGGCGGCGAGATCCTCGGCGTGGCCGGCGTCGCCGGCAACGGGCAGGCGGAGTTCTTCTCCGCGCTCTCGGGCGAGACCGCCGCGGCGCGGGCCGAGGCGGTCGTCGTCGACGGTGCGGCCGTCGGGCGGCTCGACATCAACGCGCGGCGCCGGCGCGGAGCGGCCTTCGTGCCCGAGGAGCGCAACGGCCACGCGGCCGCCCCGGGCATGAGCCTGTCCGAGAACGCGGTGCTCTCGCGCCACGCCACCGCGCCGCTCGCGCGCTTCGGCCTGCTCCGGCGCGGGGCGGCGCGCGCGCTCGCGGCCGCCGTGATCGCGGCCTTCGACGTGCGCAAGGCCGGCCCGGACCCCGCCGCCGGCACCCTGTCGGGCGGGAACCTGCAGAAGTTCGTCGTCGGGCGCGAGATCCAGGCGGAGCCCGGCGTGCTGGTGGTCAACCAGCCGACCTGGGGCGTCGACGCCTCGGCCGCCGCCCGCATCCGCCAGGCGCTGATCGATCTCGCCGCCCGCGGCGCCGCGCTGCTGGTGATCAGCCAGGACCTCGACGAGCTGTTCGAGATCGCGAGCCGGATCGCGGTGCTGCATGCCGGCACCCTCTCCGAGCCGGTCCCGGCGGGCGAGACGACCCGCGAGGCGGTGGGCTTGCTGATGGGCGGATCGCATGCGTGAAGCTGCGGCGTTGTTCCCTCCCCCTGAAGCGGGGGAGGGTACCCTGCGCAGCAGGGGGGGAGAGGGGAGCGCCGCGTCCGGCACCGTCGCTCCCCTCTCCCGACCCTCGCTGACGCGAGGCCCGCCCTCCCCCGCAAAGGGGGGAGGGAGGAGCCGCCCGCGATTCTTTCCGACTGTTCAGAGCCTCCCATGCGCCTCGATCTGAGCCCGCGCGCCCGGCGCTCGGCCGTGCTCTCGGCGCTGTCGCCGGTCATCGCCTTCGCCGGCGCCGTGCTCGTCGGCGGGATCGCGGTGGCTTTGCTCGGCGTCGCGCCGGGGGCCGCGTTCACGACCTACTTCGTCATCCCGCTGAGCGAGGTGTGGTCGCTGCAGGAGGTGGCGCTGAAGGCGGCGCCGCTGGCGCTGGTCGCCACGGGGCTGGCCTTCTGCTTCCGGGCGAGCCTGTGGAACATCGGCGCCGAGGGCCAGTTCGTGGTCGGCGGCCTGGCCGGCGGCTGGATCGGCGTCGCGACGCAAGGGGCGGAGGGCTTCACGGCCTGGATCCTGCCGACGATGCTGGCCGCCGGCACGCTGGCGGGCCTCGCCTACGCGATGATCCCGGCGCTCCTGAAGGTCCGCCTCGGCGTTTCGGAGATCCTGACCAGCCTAATGCTGGTCTACGTCGCGGAGCTGCTGCTCGACTACATGGCCCGCGGGCCGTTGCGCGATCCGGCGGGCTTCAACTTCCCGCAGAGCGTGCCGTTCGATCCGGCGGCGCGGCTGCCCTACCTGATGGAGGGCGACACGCTGCATGCCGGCGTGCTGATCGCGCTCGCCGCCGTGATCGTCGCGACGCTCGTCCTCGCCCGGACGCTGTTCGGCTTCGAGGTTCGCGTCGTCGGCGCCGCGCCGCGCGCGGCGCGGTTCGCGGGCTTCAGCGACGCCCGCCTGACGCTCGCCGTCTTCGCGATCTCGGGGGCGGCGGCCGGGCTCGCCGGCATCTGCGAGGTGGCCGGCAAGATCGGCCAGCTGCAGCCGACGATCTCGCCGGGCTACGGCTTCACCGCGATCATCGTCGCCTTCCTCGGGCGGCTGTCCCCCCCCGGAATCCTGGTCGCCGCCGGGGTGATCGCGCTGACCACGATCGGCGGCGAGTCGGCCCAGATCGACCTGAAGCTGCCGCTCGACCTCACCCGCGCGTTCCAGGGGCTGCTGCTCGCCTTCGTGCTCGGGGCGGACGTGCTCGCCCGCTACCGCGTCCGGCTCGTGCCGGGCGGCCCCCGGCGGACCGCGTGAGGCGCCGGGCATGGTGAGAAGGCGGCCATGACCCTCGACATCGTCCAGATGGTGCTCGTCACCGTGCTGACCGCGGCCACGCCCCTGATACTGGCCGCGATCGGCGAGCTGGTGGCGGAGCGCTCCGGGGTGCTCAACCTCGGCACCGAGGGGATGATGGTGCTCGGCGCCGCCGCCGGCTTCGCGGTCGCCACCGAGACGGGCTCGACGCTCGCCGGCGCGCTCGGCGGCGCCGGCGCCGGGCTCGCGCTGTCGGGGCTGTTCGCGATCCTCACGGTCGGGCTCGCCGCCAACCAGGTCGCCTCGGGCCTCGCCCTGACGATCCTCGGCCTCGGGCTCTCGGGCCTCGTCGGCACCGGCTACGTCGGGATGAAGCGCGATCCGGCGCCCCACCTCCACCTGGCGGGGCTGAGCGACCTGCCGCTCGTCGGCGACCTGCTCTTCGGGCAGGACGCCTTCGTCTACGTCGCGGTCGCCCTGGTGCTCGGGGTGTGGTGGTTCCTCGGCCGGAGCCGCGCCGGGCTGGTGCTGCGCGCCATCGGCGACGACCACACCGCGACGCACGCGCTCGGCCTGCCGGTGCGCAAGGTCCGCGTCCTCGCGGTCCTGTTCGGCGGCGCCTGCGCCGGGCTCGCCGGCGCCTACCTGTCGCTCGCCTACACCCCGTTCTGGTCGCCGGGGATGACCGCCGGGCGCGGCTGGATCGCCCTGGCGCTGGTGGTGTTCGCCTCGTGGCGCCCGCTGCGGGTGGCCGCCGGGGCGCTGCTGTTCGGCGGCGCGACGGTGCTCCAGCTCCACGCCCAGGCCGCGGGCCTCGGCCTGCCGGGGCAGGCGCTGTCGGCGCTGCCCTACGTTGCGACGATCCTGGCCCTGGTCTTGCTGTCCCTCGGGCGGCGCCAGGGCGGCTCGCTGGCGCCCGCCGCCCTGGGCCGCGAATTCACGCCCCACCGCTAGAAGGCGGGGGCCATGTTGGGGGTATCGACCTTGGGGACATCGACGACCATGCGGACGATCACCGGCGCCATCCTGGCTGCTCTCCTGCTCGCACCCGCCGCGCGGGCCGACGACAAGCTCAAGGTCGGCTTCGTCTATGTCGGCCCGGTGGCCGATTACGGCTATTCCTACCAGCACGACCTCAGCCGCAAGGCGCTCGAGGCGGCGATGCCCGGCAAGGTCGAGACCACGTTTCTCGAGAGCGTGCCCGAGGCCGACAGCGAGCGCTCGATCGAGAAGCTGGCGCGCTCGGGCGCCAAGCTGATCTTCACCACCTCGTTCGGCTTCATGGAGCCGACCCTGAAGGTCGCCAAGAAATTCCCCACCGTGAAGTTCGAGCACGCCACGGGATACAAGCGCAGCGCCAACGTCTCGACCTACTCGGCCCGCTTCTACGAGGGCCGCTACGTCTGCGGAAAGATCGCCGGCACGCTCTCGAAGTCCGGCACGGTCGGCTACATCGCCTCGTTCCCGATCCCCGAGGTGGTGAGCGGCATCAACGCCTTCATGCTGGGCGCCCAGTCGGTGAACCCCAACGTCAAGCTCAAGATCGTCTGGGTGAACACCTGGTTCGACCCGGGCAAGGAGGCGGAGGCCGCCAAGGCCCTGCTCGCGCAGGGCGCCGACATCCTGACCCAGCACACCGATTCCGCGGCCCCGCTGCAGGAGGCCGAGAAGGCCGGCAAGCTCGCCTTCGGCCAGTCCTCGGACCAGTTCCGCTTCGCCCCGAAGGCGCAGCTGACCTCGATCACCGACGACTGGGACGGCTACGTGATCGGCGAGGCCAAGGCGGTGCTCGACGGCACGTGGAAGAGCCACGACACCTGGGGCGGCATCAAGGACGGCATGGTCGTGCTCGCGCCCTTCACCAACATGCCGGACAACGTGAAGGCGATGGCCGAGGAGACCAAGGCCGGCATCGCGTCGGGCAAGGTCCACCCCTTCGCCGGCCCGGTGACGAAGCAGGACGGCACGGTCGCGGTGAAGGCGGGCGAGGACGCGCCCGACCCGATGATCCTCGGCATGAACTGGTACGTGAAGGGCATCGACGACAAGCTGCCGCAGTAGCGGGCCGCCGTCTCCGGCGCGCGAGCGGGGGGCCGCCCGCGCGTCCGGTTCAGTAGCGGGGCCGCGGCGGCACGTCGTCCCGGCGCGGCGGCGCCTCCGTCGTGACGCCGCCCGCCGGCGGCGGAACCGCCACCGCGTCGCCGTCGCGGACGGCGTTCATCTCGTTCTGCGGGCCCGCGCGGCCTTCGGTGCCGCCGGGCGCCGTCGCGGGGTCGAGCCCCGCAGGGGCGCCCGTCGACTGGGCGAAGGCGGAGCCGCCGAGGCCGAGGCCGGCGGCGAGGGTCAGGGCCGTGAGGGTGGCGAGGCGCATCGATGGGTTCTCCGTGATCGCGTGAGGGGCGCGGGCGGCTCAGCGCCGGTGGCGGCGGTGGTGGCGCATCCGGCGCCGGCCGTAGGCGTCGCCGCTGCGGATCGCCTCCATCCGGTTGCGCGCCCCGGCCTTGCCGACCGTGCCGCCCGGGGCGGTCGCGGCGACGCGCCCGGCGGGGGCGCCGACGGACTGGGCCGAGGCCGCGCCGGCCAAGCCGCAGCCGAGGCAGAGCGAGAAGATCAGGACTTGGGCGGAACGCAGCATGGCGGCTCCTCGTGGGATCTGCGCCGACAACGCGCGAACCCCGCCGCGGTGCGCCCCAGGAAGACGATTTTCCGCGGTGCGGCTCAACTTCCGCGATAGGTCTGGAAGCTCCACGGCGTCGCCACCAGCGGCACGTGGTAGTGCCCCTCCGGCTCCGCGACGCCGAAGCGCAGCGGCACGACGTCGAGGAAGGGCGGCTCGGCGAGCGAAAGCCCGAACCGGCGGTAATGGTCGCCGAGGGCGAAGCGCAGCTCGTAGACCGCGATCGGCACCGGCCGGCCGCCGACGAGCGGCGCGTCGGTGCGCCCGTCGGCATTGGTCACGGCCCGCGCCACCAGGGCCGTCTCGGTCTCCGAGACGATCTCGTGGAGGCTCACCGCGACGCCGGCCGCCGGGCGCCCGCTCACCGTATCGAGCACGTGCGTCGAGATCCGCCCCATCGTCCTGAGCGGCCCCTCGCCGGAGACCAGCGCGTTCAGGCGGATCGCGGCGATGCGGAGGACCTCGGCCTCGGCGGTCCGCCGCTCGGTCGCGGCGTCGGAGTCGAGACGCGTCGCGAAGGCGGAGAGCAGCGCGGCGCGCCCGTGCCGCTTGACGCACAGGATGAAGGGCAGGCCGAATTTCGCGCGGTAGGCCGCGTTGAGCGCTTCGAAGCGCGCGTATTCCGCGTCCGACATCCGGTCGAGCCCGGCCGCCGCCTGCTCGGCGATCGAATCGGGGGCGATGGCGCCGTCGCGCGCCGCGCGGCCCGCCAGCTCGGGATGGCCCGCCAGCAGCGCGAGGCGCGCCGTGTCGGGCGCCGTCTCCACCGCGGCGCGCATCGCGCCGTACAGCGCGTCGACGGTGGCGAAAGGGCGCGCGGCGGCCGCCCGCTGCGCCACCCAGGGCGCGTGCTCGAACACCGCGCCGAGGGCGGCGACGAAGTCGGCCTCCGCCATCGCGTTCAGGTCGGCCAGGGGAATCGTCATCGGGCCTCGCGCGTCGGGTCTCGCGGCCGAGGGTAGCAGGCAACGGGCCAAGCGGCGCGTCCGTCGGGCGCGTCGGCCGCGCGATCGCCCGCCCCTGCGGGGCCTGCGCTGGCACATGCCTTGCGCGAGGATCTGTCCTCGGCAGCCGGACCGATCCGGCGGCCTGCTGGAGCGTTCGCCGATGTCGAACACGGCCCACCCGGATGTCCTGCCCGAGAGCGGTCCGGTGCCGCTCGGGCCCGCCACCGCGCCGGTCGCCCGGGTCGGCGCCCTCGCGCTCGGGCTCCTCGGCCTCCAGCACGTGCTGGTGATGTATGCCGGCGCCGTCGCGGTGCCGCTGATCGTCGGGCGCGCCCTGAAGCTGGCGCCGGAGCAGGTGGCGATGCTGGTGAGCGCCGACCTGTTCGCCGGCGGCCTCGCCACCCTGGTGCAGAGCTGGGGCCTGCCCGGCATCGGCATCCGCATGCCGGTGATGATGGGCGTGACCTTCGCCGCCGTCACGCCGATGATCGCCATGGGCGCGAGCCCGGAGATCGGGCTCACCGGCATCTACGGCGCGGTGATCGCTGCCGGGCTGTTCGCGTTCCTGGTGGCGCCGCTCGTCGGGCGGCTGCTGCCGCTATTCCCGCCGGTGGTCACCGGCACGATCATTCTCGTCATCGGCATCTCGCTGATGCGCGTCGGCGTGAACTGGGCGGCCGGCGGGGTCGGCAACCCGAGCTACGGCGCGCCGGTCTTCCTCGGGATCGCCGCCTTCGTGCTCTGCGTGATCCTGGCGATCACCCGCTACGGCACCGGCTTCGTCGCCTCCGCCTCGGTGCTGATCGGGATCGTCGTCGGCACGCTGGTGGCCGGCTTCTTCGGGCTGGTCGACCTTTCGCACGTTGCTACCGCCGGGTGGTTCGACGTGGTGCGCCCCTTCGCCTTCGGGCTGCCGACCTTCGATCCGGTCTCGGTGGTGACGCTGTGCATCGTGATGATCGTGGTGATGATCGAGTCGACCGGCATGTTCCTGGCGCTCGCCGAGATCTGCGCCGACCCGGTCGACGAGAGGCGCCTGACCAAGGGCCTGCGCGGCGACGGGCTCGGCACGATCATCGGCGGCGTGTTCAACACGTTTCCCTACACCTCGTTCTCGCAGAACATCGGCCTCGTCGGCGTCACCGGCGTGCGCACCCGCTACGTCGCCGTGGTCGGCGGCGTGATCATGCTCGGGCTCGGGTTGATCCCGAAGCTCGCCGCCCTGGTCGAGGCGGTGCCGCAATGCGTGCTCGGCGGCGCCGGCCTCGTGATGTTCGGCATGGTCGGAGCCACCGGAGCGCGCATCCTCGGCGCGGTCGACTTCGCCCGCAACCGCAACAACCTGTTCATCGTCGCGGTCTCGGTCGGCTTCGGGATGATCCCGCTCGTCGCGCCGAACTTCTTCAAGCAGATGCCGCACGCGCTGCATCCGCTGCTCGAATCCGGCATCCTGCTCTGCGCGATCGCCGCGGTGGTCCTCAACCTGTTCTTCAACGGCCTCGGCAGCACGGCCGACGCCCGCGACGCGGCCCTGCGCCAAGCCGCGGCCTCCGAGCACTGACGCCCGTCGCCGGATCGCGCCCGTCCGCGCGATCCGGCGAAGACGCTCCGACGAACCTCCAGCCGAACCGGAGACCTCCATGCCGCTCATCGCCTCGACCTACGGCAAGGGCCGCGTCCGGGTCATGCGGTTGACCCGCGAGGGCGACCACCACACCCCGCGCGAGCTCACCCTCACCGTGCTGATGAAGGGCGCCTTCGACGCCGCCTGGACCGCGGGCGACAACCGCGCCTGCGTCGCCACCGACAGCGTCAAGAACATCGTCAACGTCACCGCGGCCAAGAACCTGTCCCTCGACAAGGAAGCCTTCGTCGAGGCGGTCGCGGCGGTGTTCCTCGACACCTATCCCCAGATCGAGGAGGTCACGATCGAGGGGCTGGAGACGCGCTGGCTCCGCTACGCCGTCGCGGGCGAGCCGCACGGCCACACCTTCACGCTGGACGCCAACGGCACCGGCTTCGTCCGGCTCGTCGCGAGCCGGGGCGCGCGCGTGCTGCAATCGGGCCTGCGCAACTTCACCTTCATGAAGACCACGCAATCGGGCTGGTCCGACTTCGTCGACGACGGCTACTGCACCCTGCCCGACACCACCGACCGCATCGCCGCCACCGCCATGGACGCGACCTGGACTTGGACGCGGCCGCCGGCCGATTACGCCGCCGCCAACGCCGACATCCTCACCCACCTGCTCACCGTGTTCGGCACCACCTACAGCCTTGGCGTGCAGGACAGCATGTACCGGATGGGCGAGACGGTGCTGGCCGCGATTCCCGAGGTCGGCGAGATCGGGTTCGCCATGCCGAACAAGCACTACATCCCGATCAACCTGGCGCCGTTCGGGCTTGCGAACGCCAACACCGTGTTCCTGCCGACCGACGAGCCGCACGGGCAGATCGTGGCGACCATCGGCCGGGGCTAGCCCGGCACCCGCAGCGACGAGCCGGGTGCCGAACCGCACGCTCCGCGAAAGAAGCGTGCCAGATGCCGAATAACAGGGCAGCGGCGACCGATTGCTCTGTTAAGTATTTGATTCAATGCGTCTTTTAATCTTAGAGTTCGGCCGAGCCGGCCCGTTCGATCCGCCCGCGGCGGGTATTCCCTGGAAATCAGGCTAAAACTTCAGCATTCACGGCCCTTTCCAAAGGCAGGTCTGGTGAAAATCTAGATCCGAGAGCGTCGGCGACCACGGGGTCGCCGACCGATCGAACCTCGGATGCCTCCCATGACCGCACGCCTGATCCTCGCCGCCTCCCTCGGGCTCGCCCTGTCCACCACCGCCTTCGCCCAGAGCTACAACGCGCCCGCCGGCATCCCGCCCGCGCTCGCGCCCGGCGGCCTCGAAGGCCGCGCCGCCATCCCGAACGCCCTCGACGCCGCGGGCCGCACCCCGCGTGGCGACGCGCGGAGCGTCTACGGGGTCGACGACGGCCTCGTCACCGGTTCCCTGCGCGACGGCCGCGACGCGCGGGCCTATCGCAGCCGCTGAGGTCGGTCCGAACGCCGCCACGAGCTTTGCCGAAAAGATTCGCAGTGGCAGGACCGATTTTAGGCGCCTGATCCAAGTCGATCAGGCGTCGCGCTGAGCCGCGACGACGCCGACGATGCCGAAAATCTCGGCTTCGCCGGTGTTGCGGCCAAGCCTAGACTTCGCCCCGCATTCGGGACGGAGCAGACGGCCTTGGCAGATCATTCGCTTTCGCGCAGGCACCTCCTCGGGGGCGCCGCCGCGCTCGCGCTGACGCCCCTCTCGCGGGCGCGCGCCGCCGGCACGCTCACCGCCGGCTTCATCTATGTCGGGCCGAAGGACGATTACGGCTACAACCAGGCCCACGCCCTCGCCGCCAAGGCTTTGAAGGGCATGCCCGGCCTGGAGGTCACGGAGGAGGAGCGCGTCCCCGAGACCAACGCGGTCGAGAAGACCATGGAGAGCATGATCAACCTCGACGGGGCGACGCTGCTGCTCCCGACCTCGTTCGGCTACTACAGCCCCTACATGGTCGCCGAGGCCAAGAAGAACCCCAAGATCCAGTTCCGGCACTGCGGCGGCCTGTGGACCGACAAGGACCCGAAGAACGCCGGCTCCTATTTCGGCTACATCGCGCAGGGGCAGTACCTCAACGGCATCGCCGCCGGGCACGCCACCAAGTCGAAGAAGCTCGGCTTCGTCGCCGCCAAGCCGATCCCGCAGGTCCTCAACAACATCAACGCCTTCCTGCTCGGCGCGCAGAGCGTCGACCCGTCGATCACCTGCCAGGTGATCTTCACCGGCGAATGGTCGCTCGCGGTCAAGGAGGCCGAGGCCACGAACGCGCTGATCGACGGTGGCGCCGACGTCGTCACCTGCCACGTCGACAGCCCGAAGGTGACTGTGGAGACCGCCGCCCGCCGGGGCGCCTTCGTCTGCGGCTACCACGTCGACCAGTCGCCGCTGGCGCCGCAGAAGTACCTCACCGGGGCGGAGTGGAACTGGCTGCCGATCTACAAGGGCTTCGTCGAGGCGATGCAGGCCGGCAAGGTGCCGGAGAACTTCGTCCGCGGCGGCCTCGCCGACGGCTACGTCAAGATGAGCCCCTACGGCCCGGGCGTCAGCGACGCGGCGCGCAAGAACGCGGACGCGGTCAAGGCCGAGATGATGAAGGGCGGCTACCAGATCATCAAGGGACCGCTCAAGGACAATGCGGGCAAGGAGATCCTCGCCGCCGGAAAGGGCTACCCCGAGAAGGCGGCCGAGCTGGAAAGCACGAACTACCTGGTCGCGGGCGTGAAGGGCTCGGTCTGAGGCACGGTTCGACGCTCTCCCTCCCCCGCAGAGGGGGAGGGAAGGGACGGCGAAGGCTTGCACCGGCCCGGTTGCGGGGCTGGCACGCTTCCTGCCGCACGCGTCGCAGGATGGTGGAACCGGTTCGGAGGTGCGGGATGGTCGCGGACGCCGCTGTGGCACCGGTCGAGACGGCGGATCCGCCGGCGCGCGGCCTTCAGGCCCGGGCCTGGCTGGCGCGGCGCTCGGAGGCGTTCCTGATCCCGGTCGGCGCGGCGCTCGCGGGCTTCGTCCTGTTCGGGCTGTTCCTGGCGGCTTTGGGCAAGTCGCCGCTCCAGTTCGTCGACATCGTCTACCGCGGCGGCTTCGGCTCGTCCTTCGCGCTCGGCAACAGCCTGCAGCGCGCCGCGCCCCTGCTGTTCGCCGCGCTCTGCGTCGCGTTGCCCGCCCGCCTCGGCCTCGTGGTGATCGGCGGGGAGGGGGCGATCGTGCTGGGCGGCCTCAGCGCCGCCGCCGCGGCCCAGCCGCTGGCAGCCCTTCCGCCCGCGCTCGCGATCCCCTTGATGGCGCTCGCCGCGGCGCTGGTCGGCGCGGTCTGGATCGGCGCCGTCGGCTTCCTGCAGGCCTATCGCGGCGTCAACGCCACGATCTCGAGCCTGCTGCTGTCCTACATCGCCATCGCGCTCTCCAACCACCTGATCGAGGGCTGGCTGCGCGATCCGGCGAGCCTCAACAAGCCCTCGACGCTGCCCGTCGGCGACGCCTTCATGCTCGCGCCGATGCCGGGGATCGGGGTGCATTGGGGCCTCGGCGTCGGCGTCCTGTCCTGCCTCGTCGCCTACGTGCTGATGGACCGCACGACGCTGGGCTTCGCCGCGCGGATCGCCGGCGGCAACGTGCGCGCCGCCCAGATCCAGGGCTTGCCGGTCGGGCGGCTGATCGTCGGCTTCACCGCCCTCGGCGGCGCCTTCGCGGCGCTCGCCGGGTTCTTCGAGGTGGTCGCAGTGCAGGGCACCGCCAACGGCACGCTGGCCGCCGGCTACGGCTACACCGGCATCCTCGTCGCCTTCCTCGCCCGCCAGAACCCGATCGCGATCATGCCGGTCGCGTTCCTGCTCGGCGGGATCGAGGCGTCGAGCGGGCTGATCCAGCGCCGGATGCAGCTGCCCGACGCCACCGTGCTGGTGCTGGAGGGGCTGCTGTTCCTCGTGGTGCTCGCCAGCGAGACGCTCTACGGGCGCCTGCACCTGTTCAGCCCGCACCTGTGGGCCACCAAGCGCGCCGCCGCCGCGCTGCCGGCGGGAGCGCCCGCATGAGCTCCCGCATGAGCGCGGCGGAGGGCGGGCGATGAGCGGCGATCTCGGGCTCTGGAGCGTCCTGATCGCGGTGGTCGGCGGCGCGATCCGCGTCTCGACGCCGTTCCTGTTCGTCAGCCTCGGCGAGACCATCACCGAGCGCTCGGGGCGGATCAACCTCGGCCTCGAGGGCACCCTCGTGTTCGGCGCGATGTCGGCCTACGCCACCGCGGTGCTCACCGGCTCGCCCTGGGCCGGCGTCGCGGTGGCAGGGCTCGCCGGCGGCGCCTTCGGGCTGCTGCACGGGTTCGTCTGCCGCCTGCCGCGGGTCAACGACGTGGCGGTCGGCATCGCCCTGATGCTGTTCGGCACCGGGCTGGCCTTCTTCTTCGGCAAGGCCTTCATCCAGCCCTCGGCGCCGCCGCTTCCGGCGATCCCGTTCGGGTTCTGGTCGGACGTGCCGCAGATCCAGGCGGCGCTGCGCGTCAACGTGCTGTTCCTCGTCGGCGCCGCGCTCGCGGTGTTCCTGTGGTGGGCGTTCCGCAACACCAAGGCCGGGCTGATCGTGCGCGTCGTCGGCGACAGCGCCGACGCGGCGCGTGCCATGGGCTACGACGTCGACCGCGTGAGGCTCTTCGCGACCGCCGCCGGCGGCGTGCTCGCCGGGATCGGCGGCGCCTACCTGTCGCTGTACTATCCGGGCTCGTGGAACGAGGGGATCTCCTCGGGCCAGGGGCTGATGGCGGTGGCGCTGGTGATCTTCGCCCGCTGGAACCCGCTCGCGTGCTTCGCCGCGGCCCTGCTGTTCGGCGGCGCCGGGGCGCTCGGGCCGGCGCTGCAATCGGTCGGCGTCACGCAGGGCTACTACCTGTACTACGCCGCACCCTACGTCCTCACCCTGGCCCTGCTGATCGCCACCTCGTCGCCCGACCGGGCGCTGGCCGGCGCGCCGGGCGAGCTCTCCCTCTCGAAATAAGGTTTCGCATGAACGGTCTCGGTGGGCTGAACAAATCCCCGAACGGCGTCGTCGTCGGCCTCGTCCAGCTGAAGCTGCCGAAGGTCGAGACGCCGGCCGACCTGGGCGCGCAGGCCGACCGGATCGTGGCGATGGTCGCCAAGGCGCGGGCCAACATGGCGAGCATGGATCTCGTGGTGTTTCCCGAATACGCGCTCCACGGCCTGTCGATGGACACCCGGCCGGAGCTGATGTGCCGGATGGACGGGCCGGAGGTCGCCGCCTTCCGCAAGGCCTGCGTCGACAACCGGATCTGGGGCTGCTTCTCCATCATGGAGCTCAACCCGCACGGCGCGCCCTACAACACCGGCCTGATCATCGACGATGCCGGCGACGTGAAGCTGTACTATCGCAAGATGCACCCCTGGGTGCCGGTGGAGCCGTGGGAGCCCGGCGACCTCGGCATCCCGGTGATCGACGGGCCGAAGGGCGCCAAGCTCGCCCTGATCATCTGCCACGACGGGATGTTCCCGGAGATGGCGCGCGAATGCGCCTACAAGGGCGCCGAGATCATGATCCGCACGGCCGGCTACACCGCGCCGATCCGCGAATCCTGGCGCTTCACCAACCAGTCGAACGCCTTCTGCAACCTGATGGTCACCGCCAACGTCTGCCTGTGCGGCTCGGACGGCACCTTCGACTCGATGGGCGAGGGCATGGTCTGCAACTTCGACGGGGCGATCCTCGCCCACGGCACCACCGGCCGCGTCGACGAGATCATCACCGCCGAGGTCCGGCCCGACCTCGTGCGCGAGGCGCGGATCCACTGGGGCGTCGAGAACAACATCTACCAGCTCGGCCACCGCGGCTACACGGCGGTGAAGGGCGGCGCGCAGGACTGCCCCTACACCTACATGCACGACCTCGCCGCCGGCCGGTACAGGCTGCCGTGGGAGGATCAGGTGAAGGTCGTGGACGGCACGTCCTGCGGCTTCGTCGCGCCGACCCGCTCCTACGGCGCCGGCCAGACGCCGGCCGCGCGCGAGGCGGCGGAGTGAGGGCCTCAGCCCTTCCTCAACGCCGCCAGCAACTCGCGGCGCAGGATCGCATTGATGCGGGTCTGGTAGCCGCGCCCGGGCGCCCGCAGCCAGCCCAGCACGTCGGCATCGATCCGCACCGTCGTCGAGGTCTTGACCGGGCGGTAGAACGGGTTGCGCACGGCGTTCTGCCAGAACGCCTCCGTCAGGGTCGGGATGTCGCTGTGGTCGATCTCCGCGTCCGGCTTCGCCGCAAGGGCCTCCGGCTCCGCCTTCTGCGCCTCGCTCAGCGTCGGCGGATTGGCGAGGTCGATCTCGTAGCTAACCAGCTTCGTGTTCATAGCGTCGCCTTTCCGAACGATCGGCCTTGCGGGCGGAGATGATGCGGATGACCTCGATCTCCCCGCCGGCCTCGGTCGTCTCGCGAATCGTATCAGCTAGGAAATCCGTCGGCGATTTGGCCGCCAGGCGTTCTCCCTCCCCCCTCTGCGAGGGAGGGTACCCTGCGGAGCAGGGGGGGAGAGGGGAGCGCCGTATCCGGAGAGGTCGCTCCCCTCTCCCGACCCTCGCTGACGCGAAGCCCACCCTCCCCCGCAGAGGGGGGAGGGAAGAGCGCGTGCGGCGAAGGGCAATACTCGTCCCGCGCTCGTTCGCGGCATTCCGAATCGAGCGCACGTCACGACGATCTCCGTCAGCGGACATTCGTTCGTCAAGCCGACAGGGCGAGGCCGCATGAGCACGACGTCCTCGCCCGCGGGCACCGTCGCCGCCGAGCCCTACCCGTGGCCCTACGACGGCGACCTGCGGCCGGGGAACACGGCGCTCGTCATCATCGACATGCAGATCGATTTCTGCGGCGACGGCGGCTACGTCGACGCGATGGGCTACGACCTGTCGCTGACCCGCGCGCCGATCGCGCCGATCGCCCGCCTGCTCGCCGCGATGCGCGGGGTCGGCTACACGATCATCCACACCCGCGAGGGCCACCGGCCCGACCTCTCCGACCTGCCGGAGAACAAGCGCTGGCGCTCGCGCCGGATCGGCGCCGGCATCGGCGACCCCGGGCCCTGCGGCAAGATCCTGGTCCGCGGCGAGCCCGGCTGGGAGATCATCCCGGAGCTCGCGCCGCTCCCCGGCGAGGTGGTGATCGACAAGCCCGGCAAGGGCTCGTTCTGCGCCACCGACCTCGAGCTGATCCTGCGCACCCGCGGCATCCGCAACCTCGTGCTCACCGGCATCACCACCGACGTCTGCGTCTCCACCACCATGCGGGAGGCCAACGACCGCGGCTTCGAATGCGTGGTGCTGGGCGACGCCTGCGGCGCCACCGATCCGGAGAACCACGCGGCGGCGCTTCGCATGGTGACGATGCAGGGCGGGGTGTTCGGCGCGGTCTCCGACACCGACGCCGTCATCGCGGCGCTCGCCGCCGCATGAGCACCCGCCGCGCCGTCGTCCACCGCATCGCCACCGCCGCCCCGGACGACGTCTCCGGCCTGGAACGCGCGATCGCGGAGGGCCGAATCGTGCCGGGCGCGATCGTCGCGATCTTCGGCAAGACCGAGGGCAACGGCCTGGTCAACGACTGGACCCGGGGGCTCGCCGCCCGCGCCCTGCGCGACCTGCTGGGTCGGCACGCCGGCCCGGAGGCCGCCGAGCGGGTCTGCCTCGTCATGTCGGGCGGGACCGAGGGCGGCCTGTCCCCGCACGTCACCGTGTTCGAGGTGCGCGAGGCCGACGAGGCCGCCGTGCCCGGCGCGCTCGCCATCGGCCACGCCCACACCGCCGACCTCCGGCCCGAGCAGGTCGGGCGCCTGGCCCAGGTCGCGTCGGTGGCCGACGGCGTGCGCGCGGCGATGCGCGCGGCCGGGATCGTCGATCCGGACGAGGTGCACTTCGTCCAGGTGAAGTGCCCGCTCCTCACCTCGGAGCGGATCGCCGAGGCGCGCGGCCGCGACGCGGACTGCGCCACCGCCGACACGCTGAAATCCATGGGCCTCTCGCGCGCGGCCGCCTCCCTCGGCATCGCCGCGGCGCTCGGCGAGGTCGGCGCGCTGGAGGAGGCCGCGATCGGCCGGGACTTTTCGCTCGCCTCGTCGCGCGCCTCGGCCTCGTCCGGGATCGAGCTGATGGGCCACGAGATCGTGGTGCTCGGGCGCGGTGCCGGCTGGTCCGGCCCGCTGCGGATCGACCACGCCACCATGGCCGACGCCCTCGACGTCGAGCCCGTGCGGGCCGCCCTCGCCCGCCTCGGTCTCGGCACCGCCGGACAGCTGGCGCCGGCGCAGCGCGCGCGGCTGGTCGCGCTGCTCGCCAAGGCCGAGGCCCCGTCCGACGGGCGCCTGCGCGGGCTTCGCACCACCATGCTCACCGATTCCGACCACGCCGCGACGCGGCACGCCCGCGGCTTCGTCGGCGGGGTGCTCGCCGGCCTCGTCGGCCACGCCGAGCTCTACGTCTCGGGCGGCGCCGAGCATCAGGGGCCGGATGGCGGCGGCCCCGTCGCGATCATCGCCGAAGCGCCGTGAGAGGCCGCCCATGACGTCGTCACCGCTCGCGTCTCCTCCCTCGGCCCCGACCCCGGGCCCCCCCCGCGCCATCGGCGTCGAGACCGTCGGCATGACGAAGCGCTTCGGCGCCTTCGCCGCCCTCGACGACGTGTCGATGAAGATCGCGGCCGGCGGCTTCCACGCGCTGCTCGGCGAGAACGGCGCCGGCAAGTCCACCCTGGTGAAGTGCGTGATGGGGTTCTACGCCCCGAGCGCCGGCACGGTGCTGGTCGACGGCCGCGAGGCCGAGATCACCAACCCGAAGGGCGCGCAGGCGCGCGGCCTCGGCATGGTCTACCAGCACTTCACGCTGGTGCCCTCGCTCACGGGGGCGGAGAACCTCGTCATCAGCCGCGCCGACGCGCCCTCGGTGATCGCCTGGGGCCGGGAGCGCGCGCGGCTGTCCGCCTTCATGGCCGGCATGCCGTTCCGGCTGAACCTCGACCGGCCGGTGGCGGAGCTGGCGGCGGGCGAGAAGCAGAAGCTCGAGATCGTCAAGCAGCTCTACCTCGAGGCGCGGTTCCTGATCCTCGACGAGCCGACCTCGGTGCTGACGCCGGGCGAGGCCGAGGAGGTGCTAGGGCTGCTCCGCGCGATGGCCGACCGCGGCGACCTCACCGTGCTGATGATCAGCCACAAGTTCCGCGAGGTCGAGACCTTCGCCCGAAGCCTGAGCGTGCTCCGGCGCGGTCGGCTCGTGGGCGGCGGCGCGGTCGGCGCGCTGTCCCGCGACGACATGGCGGCGATGATGATGGGCGAGCGCAAGGTGCGCGTGCCGGCCGCCCGCCTCGGCGAGCCCGACGAAGCCCGCGAGATCCTGCGCATCGCGGGCGTGACCGCCACCGACGCCTCGGGCCTGCGCCACATCGCCGTCGACGCGCTCAGCGTTCGCGCCCGCGAGATCGTCGGCATCGCCGGCGTCTCGGGCAACGGGCAGAAGGAGCTCGCCGACGTCCTCGGCGGCCAGGTCCGCGCCACCGGCGGCCGGGTGGTGGTGGCCGGCGCGCCCTATGCCGGCACGCGGGCCGAGAGCCGCGCGCGAAAGGTGCGGTTCATCCCGGAGGAGCCGCTGCGCAACGCCTGCGCGCCGCGGATGTCGGTGGTCGAGAACCTGGGCTTTCGCGCCTTCGACCGGCGCGGCGACGACCCGACGGGCAAGCCGACCTTCTGGCTCGACCGGGGGGCGATGGCCCGGCGCGGGCGCGACCTGATCGAGCGGTTCAAGGTGAAGACCGCCTCGTCCGAGGCGCCGATCGCCACCCTGTCCGGCGGCAACGTGCAGCGGGCGGTGCTCGCCCGCGAGCTGACCGACCCGGTCGACCTCCTGATCGTCGTCAACCCGTGCTTCGGCCTCGACTTCTCGGCGGTCTCAGAGATCCGCAACCGGATCGTGGCCGCGCGCAACGCCGGCGCCGCGGTGCTGCTGATCAGCGAGGACCTCGACGAGATCCTGGAGCTGTCCGACCGCATCGTGGTGATGTCGGAGGGCCGCCTCGTCTACGAGACGCAGGCCGCCACCGCCGAGGTGGCGACGATCGGCCGTCACATGGCCGGGCACCACTGAGACGGACGATCGTCGCAAGCGCGGGCTCAGTGGGCCTCGACCGGCCCCGAGGCGCGCTGCGGCTTCCTCAGGATCGCGACGACGCCGAGGCTCAGCACGAGGCTGACGCCGACGAGCCAGAACCCGTCGGCATAGGCCATCACCTCGGCCTCGCGCCGGACCTGGGCCGCCAGCATGCCGAGGGCGGCGCCCTTCGCGGCCGCGGCGTCGGCGACGTGCCCGTGCAGGCCGGCGGCCGTGGCCGCGAGGCGCTCCTGGGTGCGCGTGGCGTTCACGGTGATCGCCTCGGCCAGCACCGAGAAGTGCATGTGCTCGCGCCGGTCGATCATCGTCGAGAGCATCGCGATGCCAATCGAGCCGCCGAGGTTGCGCATCATGTTCGACAGCGCCGAGGCGTCCGCCGTGTCGCGCGGGGCGAGGCCCCCCGTCGAGAGCTGCGACAGCGGGATGGTGAACAGCGGCTGGCCGACGGCGCGCAGGAGCTGCGGCAGGATCAGCTGGTCCGCGCCGACGTCGTGGGTCAGCCCGACGTTGATCCAGCAGCTCGCGATGAAGAACAGCGTGCCGGTCACCACCAGCAGCCGAGCGTCGAAGGTGCGCATGATCAGCAGCATCATCGGGAACAGCAGCAGCTGCGGCAGCCCGGACCACATCACGACGTAGCCGATCTGCTGGGCGTCGTAGCCCTGGATCTGCGCGCAGTAGAGCGGGATGATGTAGATCGAGCCGAACGAGACCGCGCCGAGCACCGTCATCAGCACGCACGATCCGCCGACCGAGCGGTTGGCGAGCACCCGCAGGTTGATGAAGGGGCGCTCGGCCATGAGCTCGCGGACGATGAAGCCGGCGATGCCGGCCACCGCGAGCCAGCTCGCCTGGACGATGACGGGCGAGCCGAACCAGTCCTTCCGCTGGCCCTCCTCCAGCACGTAGGTCAGCGCCGGCAGGCCGGTCGCCATCAGGCCGATGCCGATCCAGTCGCCCTTCAGGAGCTCGGCCCAGCGCGCCGGCACGCCGTCGAAGGCGCCGAGCTGGATCGCGGCGGCGAGCGGGCCGAAGATCAGGTTCAGGTAGAAGATGTAGTGCCAGGACAGGTTGTCGGTGAGCCAGCCGCCCACCGTCGGGCCGATCGCCGGCGCGAAGGTGGCGGTCAGCCCGAACATCGCGATGCCGATCGGCTGCTGGCTCCTCGACAGGCGCGTGCGCACGATGACGATCGCGGTCGGGATCAGCACGCCGCCGGTGAAGCCCTGGCCGGCCCGGAACAGGATCATCTGCGAGAGCGAGGTCGAGAGCGCGCAGGCGAGCGAGAAGGCGGTGAACAGCATCGTGTTCACCGACAGGTACCGGCGCAGGCCGATCACCGAGGAGAGCCAGCCGGTGAGGGGGATCACGATGATCTCGGCCATCAGGTAGGCGGTCGAGATCCAGCTGCCCTCCTCGGTAGAGGCGCCGAGCGCGCCCTGGATGTCGGAGAGCGAGGCGTTGGTGATCTGGATGTCGAGGATGGCGGTGAACGCGCCGAGGATCGCGCCGAACACCGCGAGCCAGTCGCGCGCGCTGGCCTTGGCCTCGGGCCCGCGCATCGCCGCGGCGGCGCTCATCGGGGCAGGGCCTCGCTGACGAGGGCGGCGCCGGGCCGGGCGCGGCGTGCGGCCGGTGCGACCGGGTCCGCCAGGTGCACCGTGGCCTCGACCGACAGGCCGGCGCGCAGGCGCGCGAGCCGCGGGTCGGACGCGTCGATCGCGACCCGCACCGGCACGCGCTGGACGACCTTGGTGAAGTTGCCGGTGGCGTTCTCGGGCGGCAGCAGGGCGAACTGCGCACCGGTGCCGGGCGAGAAGCTCTCGATCCGGCCCTCGAACGCGCGGTCGCCCAGCGCATCGACGGTGAAGGTGACGTGCTGTCCCTCGACCATCTCCCCGGTCTGCGTCTCCTTGAAGTTCGCCACGAGGTAGATGTCGCGGCCGGTCGGCACGATCGTGAGCAGCCCGGTGCCGGCCGAGACGAACTGCCCGACGCGCAGGGCCCGGTCGCCGACCGTGCCGGCGGCGGGCGCGGCGATGGTCGTGTAGCTGAGGTTGAGCTGCGCCTGCTCGACCTTGGCCCGCGCCCCGTCCAGGCTCGCGCGGGCGCTCGCCTCCAGCGCCGTCAGGCTCTCCACCTGCTTGCGGGCGGCGTCCAGCGAGGCGACGGACTTGTCGTGCGCCGCCCGCTTCTGCCTCAGGTCGGCATCGGCCTGCTGCTGGCGCTGGGCGGTGCCCGAGCCGGTCTGCAGCAGGTTCTGGTAGCGGGCGTATTCCTTGGTGGCGAAATCGAGGGCCGCATCGGTGTTCTCGACCTCGGCCTTCGCGGACTGCACCTGCGCCTGCTGCTGGAGGATGGCGGCGGCGGTCCCGAGCAGCTGGGCGCGGTTCTTCTCGACCTCGGCCTGGGCCTGCTTCAACGCGATCCGATACTCGCGGTCGTCGAGCCGCGCGATCGCGTCGCCGACCTGCACCGCCTGGTTGTCGCCGACCAGCACCGCGGCGACGTGGCCGGCGATGCGGGGGGCGACCGTCACCTTGTCGGCCTGCAGGTAGGCGTCCTCGGTCGTCTCCAGGAACCGGCCGACGGTCCACCAGTGCCAGCCGTAGCTGCCGCCCCCGCCGAGCGCGGCCAGGACGAGCAGCGGAAGGATCAGCCGTGCGGGACGGCGCTTGCGCGCGGGCGCAGGAACGACGGGGACGGGCGCAAGATCGTCGGTGGATCGTGGTTGCATCGCGGCTGGCCAACAATAAAACGATACGGTATCGTTGTAATACGGTCGGCGGTTCGGGCTGACAAGGAGGAAGTTCATGACGCAGGTCGCGGCCGACGATGCGGAGGCGCAGCCCCGGCGCGGCGGCGGACGGCCGACCCGCGCGGAAGCCGCGCGGCGCGAGGCGCGCATCGTCGAGGTCGCCACCCGCCTGTTCATGGAGCGCGGCTTCGACGCGACCTCGATCGACGCGGTCGCGGAGGCGGCCGGCGTCAGCAAGCCGACGCTGTATTCGCGCTATCGCGACAAGCGCGCGCTGTTCGAGGCGGTGCTCGACGAGCGCATCCGCGAATGGCTGGCCCCGCTCTCGGCCGCGGCCGAGACGCAGGCCCTCGAGGCCAACCCGCGGGACGCCGCGACCGTGCTGGACGAGCTCAGCCGCAACCTCCTCGCCCGAGCCCATGCGCCGGGCGCCGCCGCGCTCACCCGCTGCATCGCCGCGCAGGCGATGCAGTTCCCCGATCTGGCGCGGCTCGCCTACGAGGAAGGCTGGATGCGCGGCGTGCGCGCGGTCGGCCGCCTCCTCACGGTGATGGCCGCGCGGGGGCAGATCGCGGTCGACGACGCGGAGATCGCCGCCGACCTGTTCCTCAACCTCGTCCTCGGCCGCAGCGCGAAGCAGGCGCTCTACGGCATCGCGGTCGACCCGGAAGCGCAGGAGAAGCGCCGCCGCGCCGCGGTGGCCCTGTTCCTCGCCGGCTGCCGCCCCCTCGCACCCGAGCGCAGGTGAAGCCGGCGGGCTGGAGAAGAAAGCAGGCTTGCCAAGAAAGTCGAACGTCTTGTTCGAAACTATTCGGGTTTTCGGATCAGCAAGACGGGCCCATCTTCGCTTCATCGGACGGCGGCCACCGGGTCGCCTCGCCTCAGATCGATGGAGCCCCCCATGTCCAGCATCCTCAAGGTTTCGGTTCTCGCCCTCTCCCTGGCGGCCGCCCTGCCCGCCGCCGCGGTCGCGCAGAGCTACACCGCGCCGGCCGGCATCCCCACCGAGACCGCGCCCGGCACGGTCTCCGGCCGCCCCGTCGAGCGCGGCGTCGGCCAGGCCGCGCCGAGCGCCTACGATGCGATGGTCACCGGCTCGGTCGGCCGCATCCAGGCGCACAAGCCCGCCCGCCGCTGACCCGGCGGCGCCGACCTTGCTTGCCGGATCGCCGGGGCCGGACGCGCCCCGATCGTTCGAGGATCCCGGCATGCGCGGCCCCGGAACACCGACGCTGGACCAGCTCGGGGTCTTCCTCGCGGTGGTCGAGGCCGGGAGCTTCGCCGCGGCGGGCCGTCGCCTCAACCGGGCCACCTCGGTGATCAGCTACGCGGTGGCCAATCTCGAGCAGCAGCTCGGCCTGCCGCTGTTCGACCGCGACGCGACGCGACGGCCGCAATTGACCGAGGCCGGGCGCGCGGTGCTGGCGGAGGCGCGCATCGTCGCCCACGGCGTCGACGCCCTGCGCGCCAAGGTCGGCGGATTGCTGAGCGGGCTCGAGGCGGAGGTCAGCCTCGTCGTCACCCTGCTGATGCCGGGGCCGCGGCTCGTCGATGCGCTCAAGGCGTTCCAGGCGCGGTTTCCCTCGGTGGCCCTGCGCCTGAACGTCGAGGCGCTCGGCGCGGTGCAGCAGCACGTGATCGACGGCCGGGCGGCGATCGGCATCGGGGTCGAGCTCTGGCAGCGGGAGACCGACCCGCTCGAGCTGGTGTCCGTCGGCGAGGTCGAGATGGTGGCGGTCGCCGCGCCCTCCCATCCCCTGGCCGCCGCCGACGGGTCGGTGTCGGGCCTGGCGCGCGAGCACGTGCAGCTGGTGATCTCCGACCGCTCTCCCCTGTCGGAAGGCCAGGAATTCGGGGTGATCGCGCCGCGGACCTGGCGGCTCTCCGACATGAGCTCCAAGCACACCCTGCTGCTGGCCGGGATCGGCTGGGGCAGCATGCCCGCGCACCTGGCGCGCGCCGACCTCGAGGCGGGGCGCCTCGTGGCGCTGAAGCTGCCGGAGGCGACGCGCCGCCTGCTCCCGCTCACCGCGATCCACCGCACCGACCGCCCGCCCGGCCCGGCGGGGCGCTGGCTCATCCGCCGCTTCGTGGAGCAGGCCGAAGGCTGAGCGCCGCCCTCCGGGCGGCGCTCGCGTCTTCTTGATGCCGCCCGGCGGTCCCCGCCCGGGCCGGCGCGCCCGGACTCGGAGCAAAGGCGCCCCCGGTGAGTTCCCTCGCGTGGGGGCGGCGCCGCGCCGTCCGCGCGGGTCGGGGTTCGGTTTCGGAAGGACGGATGGCTCAGGACACGGATCCCACCGGTGACGGGTGGACGCTCGCCAGCTTCACCGCCGCGATCCACCGGGGCGGCGTCGGCCTGTGGGCTTGGTCGCCGGAGCGGCGGCTCGCCCAGCTCGACGGCCTCTGCCGCGCGTTCTGGGGCACGACCGAGCCGGTGGTGGGCATCGACGCGCTGTTCGCGAAGGTGAACGCCGAGGACCGCCCGGGCATGATGCGGGACTGGGCGGCGAGCGCCACCGATCCGCAGGCCTACAGCTTCGACTTCCGCATCGGCGACGGCGCCGACGCCCGCTGGATCTCGGCGCGCGGCATCGGCGGCGAGGCCGGCCGGGTCGGGGAGTGGGTCCAGGCCATCTTCCTCGACATCACCGACCGCAAGCGGGCGGAGGATGCCGAGCGGCTGCTGACCGCCGAGCTGGCGCACCGCGTCTCGAACATGTTCACGGTCGCCCGCGCGCTCACCGCCATCGTCGCCCGCGAGGCCACGTCGACGCCGCACTTCGCCGAGGACCTGTCGCAGCGCTTCGGGGTGCTGCACGAGGCGACCGCCCTGGCGACGCGGTCGAACCGGGCTGACCGGGGCGACGTGCGGCTGCGGGACCTCGCCGAGCGCATCCTGGCGCCGTACCTGAACGGCGCCAACATCGCCGTGGACATCCCGGACGCGGCGGTGGCGCCGCCCGACAAGGTCAACGACTACGCGATGATCGTCCACGAGCTCGCCACCAACTCCGCCAAGTACGGGGCGCTGGCCGGCGGCGGCACGCTCAGGCTGGTCGGTCGCGTCGCCGACCGCGCGCTGACGCTGGACTGGACCGAGGGCGGCGCGCCGTCCGGGACGCCCAAGGCCGACGGGACCGGGTTCGGGTCCCGCCTGCTCAAGCAGACCATCGAGCGCAGCCTGGCGGGGCGGTTCGACCGTACCATCGACGCGGCCGGGCTGCGGTTCCGGATGGTCGTGCCGACCCGATGACCGGCCGGGCCCGCCTTCGGGGCGGATCGATGCCGTTCCCGGTCGCCGATCCGAGACACGCGCGCACCAGCCCGACCCGAATCGCGGTTCAGACCCCATGGCGCTCCTGCTAGACGGCCCGGCGTGACCACAGCACCGCACCAGCCCATGCCGGCCGAGTCCGAGGCGAGCCGCGTCCGCCGCGAGACCCGCCGCATCCTTTCCGAGATCGCCGGCGGGGCGGACGTCACCGACCCGTTCGCGGCCGCGGTGCGGGCCACGCGCATGCCGATGATCGTCACGGACCCGCGCCAGCCCGACAACCCGATCCTCTTCGTCAACGCGGCCTTCAGCCGCCTGACCGGCTATGCCTCCGAGGAGATCATCGGGCGGAACTGCCGCTTCCTCCAGGGGCCCGACACCGACCGGGACGACGTCGCCCGGGTGCGCGCGGCGATCGCCGCCCGGCAGCCGATCGAGGTCGCGCTCCTCAACTACCGCAAGGACGGCACGACCTTCTGGAACCAGCTTCTGCTGGCCCCGGTGAAGGACGCCGCCGGCGAGGTCGCGTACTTCTTCGCCAGCCAGTACGACGTCACCGCCGACGTGCTGCAGCTCGCGGCTCTGCGCGGCGAGAACGCCGCCCTGTCGGCGGCCCGCGCCACCGACGCCGAGCGCCTGCAGTTCAGCGAGATGGCGCTGCGGCTGGCGACCGAGGCGGCCGAGATCGGCACCTTCGACCTCGACGTGGCCGCCGACGCGCTGACCCTGTCCGAGCGCACCCGCGAGCTGTTCGGCCTCGCCCCGGACGCCGCGTGCGATCGCGCGACGCTTCGCGACGGCCTCCACCCGGACGACCGGGAGACGGTGCTGGCGGCGCTCGCCGCCGCCCTCGATCCGGAGCGGCGCGCGCCGTTCGAGGCCGAGTTCCGCGTCGTCTCCAAGGCCGACGGCACGGTGCGATGGGTGTCGGCCAAGGGGCGCGGCCTGTTCGACGGCCGGGGCCGGGCCTTCCGGGCGCTCGGGACGATGGTCGACGCCACCGGCCGCCGCGAGACCGAGGAGCGCTACACGGCGCTGTTCGAGGCGGTCGACGACGGCTTCTGCATCATCGAGTTCATCGACGGGCCGCACGGTCCGGCGAGCGACTACGTCCACATCGTCGCCAACCAGGGCTACGAGCGCCAGACCGGGATCGCCGGCATCGTCGGGCGGACCCTGCGCGACCTCGCGCCGGAGGAGGCCGAGGGCTGGCTCGCGCTCTACGGCGGCGTCCTGCGCACGGGGGAGTCGATCCGGTTCGAGCGCCCGTTCCCGCGCGCGGGCCGCCACATCGAGGTCTCGGCCGCCCGGATCGAGCCGGCGAGCCGGCGCCAGGTCTCGGTGCTGTTCCGGGACGTCACCGGCCGCCGGCGCGCGGAGGCGGACCTCCAGGCCAGCGAGGCGCAGTTCCGGGCCTTCGCCGCGGCCGTGCCGAACCAGATCTGGGGCGCCCGCCCGGACGGCACGCTGCATTGGTTCAACGGCTAGGCCTACGCCTATACCGGCGCGGCGCCGGGGGCGCTGAACGCGGCCGCGACCTGGTCCGACCTGATCCATCCCGACGACCTGCCGGCGGCGCGCGCCGGTTGGGACCGCTCGGTCGCCACGGGCGAGCCCTACGAGGTCGAGTTCCGCATCCGCGGCGGCGGCGGCTACCGCTGGTTCCTGGCGCGGGCGCAGCCGGTGCGGGACGCCGCCGGCGCTCTGACCCAGTGGGTCGGCACCCACACCGACATCGACGAGCGGCGGCGCCAGGCCGAGGAGCTCGAGCGGCAGGTCGCCGCCCGCACCGCGGAGCGCGACATGATCTGGAAGGCGTCGTCCGACCTGCTCTGCGTCGCGAACTTCGAAGGCCGCTTCGTCAGCCTCAACCCGGCCTGGGCCGCGACGCTCGGCTGGACCGAGGCCGAGATGAAGGCCGGCCCGTTCCTGGACCTGGTCCACCCCGACGACCGGGCCGTCACCGAGGCGGCCGCGGCCGGCCTGGCGCGGGGCGACGCCCAGCTGTCGTTCGAGAACCGCTACCGCCATCGCGACGGCGGCTGGCGCTGGCTCTCCTGGAACGCGGTCCCGAACGGCGGCCTGATCTACGCCACCGTGCGCGACGTCAGCGCCGCCAAGGCCCAGGCCGAGGCGCTGGCGCGGACCGAGGAGGCGCTGCGCCAGTCGCAGAAGATGGAAGCGGTCGGGCAGCTCACCGGCGGCCTCGCGCACGACTTCAACAACATGCTCGCGGGCATCGTCGGCTCCCTGGAGCTGATGCAGACCCGCATGCTCCAGGGCCGGATGGGCGAGCTCGACCGCTACATCGGCGCCGCGCAAGGGGCGGCACGCCGCGCCGCCGCCCTGACCCACCGCCTGCTCGCCTTCTCCCGCCGGCAGACCCTGGCCCCCAAGCCGACGGACGTGAACCGTCTGGTCGAGGGCATGGAGGACCTGGTGCGCCGCACCGTCGGGCCGGGCGTGTCGGTCGAGGTGGTCGGGGCCGCCGGGCTCTGGCCGACCCTGGTCGACCCGAGCCAGCTCGAGAACGCCCTGCTCAACCTCTCCATCAACGCCCGCGACGCGATGCCGGAGGGCGGCCGCATCGTGGTCGAGACCAGCAACCGCTGGCTCGACCGGCGCGCCGCCCGCGAGCGCGACCTCGAGCCGGGGCAGTACGTCGCGCTCTGCGTCTCCGACAACGGCACCGGCATGGCGCCGGACGTGGCGGCGAAGGCGTTCGACCCGTTCTTCACGACCAAGCCGATGGGCGAGGGCACGGGGCTCGGCCTGAGCATGATCTACGGCTTCGCCAAGCAGTCGGGCGGGCAGGTGCGGATCTACTCCGAGCCCGGCAAGGGCACGATGGTCTGCATCTACCTGCCCCGCCACCTCGGCGAGGCCGAGGCGGTCGAGGCGGTGCCCGACCTGTCGGACGCCGCGCGGGCCAAGCTCGGCGAGACGGTGCTGGTGGTCGACGACGAGCCGACGGTGCGGATGCTCGTGACCGAGGTGCTGGAGGATCTGGGCTACGCGGCGATCGAGGCGGCGGACGGCGCCTCCGGCCTCAAGGTGCTGCAGTCGGACGTGCGCATCGACCTGCTGGTGACCGATGTCGGGCTGCCCGGCGGGATGAACGGGCGGCAGATGGCCGACGCGGCGAAGACCGCGCGGCCCGGCCTCAAGGTGCTGTTCATCACCGGCTACGCGGAGAACGCCGCGCTCAACCACGGCCACCTCGCCCCCGGCATGGAGGTGCTGGTGAAGCCCTTCGCCCTGGAGGCGCTCGCGACCCGCATCCGCGGCCTGATCGAGGGGCAGGCCTGAACGAACGCGGTCCGCTGCGGCGCTCCGCGCGTCCCGGAGGTGCGCGAACCGTTCAACGGAAAAAGGGCGCCCGACGGTAAGTCGGGCGCCCTTCGTCGAGGACACGTCGCGTCGCGGGCGCAACGGCGCCCGCGACCGGCGCCTCAGTAGCCGTAGCCGTAGGCCGGGTAGCCGTAGCCGTAGGCGGGGGCGTATCCGTAGGCCGGCGCGTAGCCGTAGCCGCCGTAGTAGCCCACCGGGCGGCCGTAGCCGTAGCCGCCGTAGCCACCGTAGCCGCCGTAGGAATTCGCCACGATCGCGCCGGCGGCGAGGCCGGCGATGCCGAGGCCGATCGCGGCGCCCGGGCCGATGCCGCGGCGATAGCCGTAGCCGCGTCCGTATCCGCCGCGGAAGCCGACGCCGCGATAGCCGTAGCCGCCGTGACCGAAGCCGCCGTGGCCGTAGCCGCCGCCGTAACCCCAGCCGCGGGCCTCGGCGGGGGCCGATGCCAGCATGCCGAGCCCGAGCAGTGCGGTGGAAGCGAGTGCGAGCTTGCGCATCCAAGATCTCCTGTCTGGGTGAGTATGGCTCTTAAAACGACCTCGGCCGCACCGCGTTCCAACATCGGTGGTGGTTCGACATGTCACAGTGTCGTTGAACCAGCGTACCGGTGAAGGCTTCGGCCTCGCGCGGGAGCGCGAGCGCGCGAGTTCCGGCCCGGCGCCGGGGTCCCGGCCGGGATCTTGCTCCGCCATCCGCGTTGACCGGAGGCGACCGCGTGGAGCATGAAGGCCCGTCGGCGCCGCGGGCACCCGCATGGGAGCTTCCGTCGCCGAAAGCCGTTCTCGGACGGGCATGATGGTGGCGACCATGCCCCATGGAAACGGACGGCATGGACGACGAGATCGAGCGGCTGCGCAGCGAGAATCAGAGGCTCGAGGCCGAGGTCGCGCGCCTGCGCGAGCGGAACGCGTCGCATGTCAGGCTCCCGGATTCCGGCCAGCGCACGTCCGGGGCGGATGTCGACCTGCTGTTCACGGCGGCGGAGAAGACCCGCATGCCGCAGATCGTCACCGACCCGAACCTCCCGGACAACCCGATCGTGTTCGCCAACCGGGCGTTCCAGGCCCTGTGCGGCTACTCGGCCGACGAGCTGATCGGCCGCAACTGCCGCTTCCTGCAGGGGCCGGACACCGATCCGGCGGACATCGCCAAGGTGCGCGACGCCATCGCCGCGCGCCGCGACGTGGTCGTCGAGATCCTGAACTACCGCCGCGACGGGTCCACCTTCCGCAACGAGCTCTACATCAGCCCGGTCTTCACCGCCGAGGGCCACCTGCGCTACTTCTTCGCCAGCCAGCTCGACGTCACCCGGTTCCGGACCGAGGAGGGCATGCTCGCCGAGAGCGAGGCGCGCTACCGCACCCTGTTCAATGCCCTCGACGCCGGCTTCTGCGTCATCGAGCTCCGGTTCGACGCCGACAGCCGCGCGGTCGACTACCGCTTCGTCGAGGCGAATCCGGCCTTCTCGCGCCACACCGGCCTCGACGACGTGGTCGGCAAGTGGGTGAGCGAGGTGGTGCCCGACCTCGAGCGCAGCTGGCTCGATACCTACGGGCAGGTCGCGATGACGGGCCGGGCCGTCCGCTTCGAGAGCGGCGTCGTCGCGCTCGGGCGCTGGTTCGAGGTCCAGGCCCTGCGCATCGGCGATCCGGTGCAGCACCGGGTCGCCCTACTGTTCAACGACGTCACCGACCGGCAGAAGGCCGAGAGCGTGCTGCGCGACACCGCCCGCGACCGGACCACGGAGCGCGACCTGGTGTGGCGGGCGAGCCGCGACCTCCTCGTGGTCTGCGGCTTCGACGGCCTCTACCGCTCGGTCAACCCGGCCTGGCACGAGATGCTGGGCTGGTCGGCCTTCGATCTCGTGCGCACGTCCTTCAGCGACTACGTCCACCCCGAGGACAGGGCGGCCGCGACCGCGGCGTTCGAGCTGCTGCGGGAAGGCCAGGTCCTCGACAGCCTCGACGTGCGCATGCTCACGGCGGACGGCGACTTCCGCTGGGTGTCGTGGAACGCCATCCCGCAGGAGGACCACTTCTACGCCGCCGGCCGCGACGTCACCGAGCGCCGCGCCCTGGAGGAGCAGCTCCGGCAGTCGCAGAAGCTGGAAGCGGTCGGCCAGCTCACCGGCGGCGTCGCGCACGACTTCAACAACCTGCTGACGGTGATCCGGTCCTCGACCGACCTGCTCAAGCGCCCCGACCTGCCGGAGGAGCGCCGGCAGCGCTACATCGGCGCGATCTCCGACACCGTCACCCGCGCCGCCAAGCTCACCGGCCAGCTCCTCGCCTTCGCCCGGCGCCAATCCCTGACCCCGGAGGTGTTCGACGTCGGCCGCAGCGTCGCCTCGGTCGCCGACATGGTCGGCACGCTCACCGGCGCCCGCATCCGGGTCGTCACAGACGTGGCCGCGAACCGGGACGGTCGCGGGAACGAGGTGCCCTACCTGATCGACGCCGACCCGAGCCAGTTCGACACGGCCCTGGTGAACATGGCCATCAACGCGCGCGACGCCATGGACGGCGAGGGCCGCCTCGACATCGGCGTGCGCCGCGCCTCGGCGATCCCGGCGGTGCGGGCCCATCCCCGCATCCCCGGCGACTTCGTCGCCGTCTCGGTCCGCGACACCGGGACCGGCATCGCGGCGGCCGATCTCGATCGGATCTTCGAGCCGTTCTACACCACCAAGGGCGTCGGCCAGGGCACCGGGCTCGGCCTGTCGCAGGTGTTCGGCTTCGCCAAGCAGTCGGGCGGCGAGGTGCTGGTCGAGAGCACGCTCGGCCGGGGCACCACCTTCACGCTTTACCTGCCCCGCGAGGTCGGGCGGTCCGTGGCGATCGAGGAGGACGGCGAGCCCGAGCCCCTCGCCGACGGGCACGGCACCCGCGTCCTCGTGGTCGAGGACAACCAGGAGGTCGGCTCCTTCGCCACCCAGGCCCTGCGCGAGCTCGGCTACGAGACCGTGTGGGCGATGAGCGCCGAGGAGGCCCTCGCCGTCCTGTCCGCGTCGCCGCGCTTCGACGTGGTGTTCTCCGACGTGGTGATGCCCGGGATGAACGGCATCGACATGGCGCGGGAGATCCGCCACCGCCACACCGGCCTGCCGGTCGTCCTCGCCTCCGGCTACAGCCACGTGCTCGCCGAGCAGGGCACCCACGGCTTCCCGCTCCTGAAGAAGCCGTACTCGGTCGAGGACCTGTCCCGCACCCTGCGCCGGGCGGTCACCCGGGCGGCCTCGCCGGGGGCCTGACGCGCGGGGCCCCCCTCGATCACGGCGCTCGCGCAGATCCTGCCGCGCGGCGTGGCCGCGACCGGCTCCGCGCGGGCCGGATCACCCGGAGACCCGTCCCGCATGCCCCGTCGCATCCTCATCACCGGCGCGAGCGTCGCCGGGAACACCGCGGCCTGGTGGCTCGGCCGCCACGGCTTCGACGTCACCGTCGTCGAGCGGGCGCCGGGCTTCCGCGACGGCGGCCAGAACGTCGACGTCCGCGGGGTCGGGCGCGAGGTCCTGCGCCGCATGGGCCTGGAGCAGGCGGCGCTCGACCGGGGCACCGGCGAGCAGGGCACCGCCTGGGTCGACGGGCGGGGCCGGGCGGTCGCGGCCTTCACGATGGATGCCAGCCTCGGCGACGGCCCCACCGCCGAGATGGAGATCCTGCGCGGCGACCTCGCGCGGCTCCTCTACGAGCCGGCCCGGGAGCGCGCGACCTACCGCTTCGGGGATCGCGTGACCCGGATCGACGACGGAGCGGAGGCCGCGACGGTGACCTTCGCCTCCGGGGCGAGCGAGCGCTACGACGCCGTCCTCGTCGCCGAGGGCGTCGGCTCGACGACGCGCGAACTCGTGTTCCCCGGCGAGGCCGACCCGCGCTGGATGGATCTCGCCATCGCCTACTTCACCATCCCGCGGACCGCGGACGACGACCGGATGTGGCGGTGGTTCAACGCGCCCGGCGGCCGCGGCATCTCCCTGCGCCCCGACCAGCACGGCACCACCCGCGCGATGCTCACGCTGCGGCAGCCGCCGGGCGGCGAGCAGGATTGGGGCGCGGACCGGCAGAAGGCCTACCTGCGGCAGCGCTTCTCCGATGCGGGCTGGCAGGCGGCGCGCGTCCTTTCCGGGATGGAGGCCACCGCGGACTTCTACTTCGACGTCCTGCGCCAGGTGCGGATGCGGCGCTGGTCCAGCGGCCGCGTGGCGGTGACCGGTGACGCGGCCTGGTGCGCCACGCCGCTCGCCGGCATCGGCACGACGCTGGCCGTCACCGGCGCCTACGTCCTCGCCGCCGAGCTCGCCCGCGGCGACGACGTCGCCGCGGCCTTCGCCGCCTACGAGCGCGCCATGCGCCCGATGGTCGAGGACGGGCAGGGCGTGCCCAAGATCGCGCCGAAGCTGATGAACCCGAACAGCCGGCTCGGCATCAGCCTGCTCCACCGCGTGCTGCGCATCGCCAGCCGGCCGGGCCTCCGCCGCCTGGCCTCGAAGCTGTCCACCGGCCGCGCCAAGGAGCCGGACCTGACCGGCTATCCCGATCCCGCCGGCGCCTGACGCGGGCCGGCGGGGCGGATCGGGCGCTCGCCCACGCGTGGTCACGGCGTGCGCGGCCCCGGCCCCCCGGCGCGGATCCCGCATCGGTCAGCCTCGGTAGCGCAGGGCCTCGATCAGCACCGCGAGCGCCGCCGCGGGCTGCCTGCGGCTCGGATAGTACAGGTGGTAGCCCGGGAAGGGCGGGCTCCAATCCTTCAGCACCCAGGTCAGCGCCGCGCTGTCGAGATGGGGCTGCACCTGATCCTGCGGCAGGTAGGCGATGCCGAACCCGTCCAGGGCGGCGCGCAGGATCATGCTCACCGTGTTGAACACGACCTGCCCGTCCACGCGAACCCGGACCTCGCGCCCGTTGGCCGCGAACTCCCAGGCGTACAGGCCGCCATGGGTCGGCAGGCGCAGGTTGATGCAGGCGTGGCCGGTCAGGTCCTGCGGCGTCCGCGGCGCAGGCCGGCGCGCGAGGTAGGCCGGCGCGGCGACCGCCGCCATGCGCATGTCCGGCCCGATCGGGACGGAGACCATGTCCTTGGCCACCACCTCGCCGAGCCGCACCCCGGCGTCGAAGCGCCCGGCGACGATGTCGGTCAGGGCGAAGTCGGTGACCAGCTCCACCTGGATGTCCGGGTACCCGGGCAGCACCCTCCGCAGCGCCGGCCACAGCACCGCCGCGACCGCGTGCTCGTCGGCGTTGATCCGCACGGTGCCGGCCGGCGTCTCGCGCAGGTCCGTCACCGCGACCAGGCCGGCCTCGATCTCCGCGAGCCGGGGCCCGACGGACCGGATCAGCCGCTCGCCCGCCTCGGTCGGCGCGACGCTGCGCGTGGTGCGCGTCAGCAGCCTCAGGCCCAAACGCGCCTCGAGCCCGCGGATGGTCTGGCTGAGCGCGGGCTGCGACAGGCCGAGCTGCGCCGCCGCCCGGGTGAAGCTCCGCGCGCGCGCGACCGCGACGAAGGCGAGCAGGTCGTTCAGGTTCTCCCGCGCCATTCATGGAGTCCGGCGCATCGCCGCGTGCGCATTCCGGCATCTAACGCCCGTCCGGCGCGCGGCCAGCGTGGGGCGGAGGTCCCGCCGACGAGCCCGACGGTGGCGATCGCGCGTGCCGGCGCGACGCCGCCCGGCTCGGCCCCGATCGTCGCGCCGCTCTCCTCTGCGAGCTGCTCGGCCACGGTCACCGACCGATCCATCTCGACGAAGGTCGGCATGCCGGAGGGTTCCTGTTCGTGGCCCGGCGTCGGGGCAAGCGCGAGGCGCGGCGGATGCCGGACCCTGCGACGTGCGCGGGCCGGGCTCGCGCTCGGGGCTCAGTGCTCGCCGGCGGCCACGGTCTCGCGCATCGGTTTCGTGGGTCGGCCGATCAGCCTGCTCAGGTCGCGGCCGTCCTCGAACAGCGCACCCTCCGCCACGACGGAATCGGAGGCGGCGACGAAGGCCGCCAGGTCCTTCGGCAGGCCGGCCTTCAGCAGGACGCCCTCGTACTCGGCCTCGGGCAGGTTCCTGTAGACCACCGGCCGGCCCGACACCTTCGCGACCTCGGCTGCGAACTCCTCCAGTGTGTAGGCGTCGTCGCCCGCCAGCTCGTAGATGCGGCCGTTCTCCACCTCGGCGGCCGTCAGCACGGCCGCGGCCGCGTCGGCGTAGTCGGCCCGCGCCGCGGACGAGATCCGCCCCTGGCCCGCGCTGCCGAAGAGGGCGCCGTGCTCGAGCGCCATCGGGATCGAGGCGGCGTAGTTCTCCGTGTACCAGCCGTTGCGCAGGATGACGAAGGGCACGCCGGATGCCGCGAGGACGAGCTCCGTCCGCCGATGCTCGTCGGTGAGCTTGGGCGGGGACGTGTCGGCGTGCAGGACGCTGGTGTAGGCGATGCGGCGGACGCCCGCCCGCTTGGCCGCCTCGATGACGTTCCGATGCTGGTCCACGCGCTTGCCGAACTCGTTGGAGGAGATGAGCAGCAGGCGCTCGATGCCCGCGAAGGCTCGGTCCAGGGTGTCGGTCCTCTCGTAGTCGACCTGCCGCACCTCGACGTCGAGGGCCCGGAGCGCCTTGGCGCCGTCGTCGTCGGGGTTGCGCAGGCCGGCCACGATCCGGGAGGCCGGCACGCTGCGCAGCAGGGCCTCGACGACGAGGCGCCCGAGGCGCCCGGATGCGCCGGTGATGCCGATGCGGGGATGAGCAGAGGTCATGGGCGCAGTCCACATGGTTCGGTTGCGATACATGCTTCCTATTCGAGACCTCGGCGGCGCATAAGGAGGCAGTATTTTGGGACAGGGTAACCTCGCGGGAACCGGGCGATGAGCCAGCAGGCGGAACTGGTGCGGCGGTTCGCGGAGTGGCAGACCACGGCCGTCGATCCTTCGCTCTGCCCGGTGCGCGACGTGCTGGATCGCCTCGGCGACAAGTGGACGACGCTGGTGCTGCTCGTGCTGGCCGGCGGCCCGCGGCGGTTCAGCGCCCTCGGCCGGGCCGTGCCCGACATCTCGAAGCGCATGCTGACCCAGACGCTGCGCGAGCTGGAACGCGACGGCTTCGTCACCCGGCACGTCTTCCCGACCAAGCCGCCCAGCGTGGAGTATCGCCTCGACGCGCTCGGGCATTCGATGCTGGAGCCGCTGGCGGCGCTCGTCGCCTGGGCGGAACGCAACCACGCGGCCGTCGCCGCGGCCCGGACCCGCTACGCGGCCTCGGAGGCGGCCGGGCACCGGCCGTGATCGGGCCGACGCCGGGATCTCGGTGCGCGCCGAACCCGGGCGACGCGAGACGCTTCGGTGCCGGGCGTGATCCTTTGCGGCGGCACCTCGGATCTCGGGACCCCCCGAAGGCCGAGGGCGGCATCGCGCCGCCGGAAGCGACGTGCGGCGGCTCGGCCGTCGACGCGGAACCCGGGGTCGAGCGACAGGCCGCCGCCGACGAACAGCGTCGTCCCCGTCACACGATCCGGATCGCGACGATGGCGCCCCGCTTCGGGCCGTCCGTCCGCCGCGCGGCTGCGCACGGAAACGGCGCAAGGCCCCGCGCCTGCAGGGGACTTGCCCGATGAGATTCACGTCGATCACCGCGTTTTAGTCATCCGGCGACAGGTCCGCGACCGCCGCATCCTTCCGGATGCCCGCGTTCGACCCCAGGACGTCGACCCGGCCGAACGCCGCCGCCGCGCGAACCGCGCGCAGGCTGCCGGCCGGCTCACGCGGACGGCGCCGGCTTTCCGACGCCGGGATATCGCAGGGCGTCCACCAGCACGGCGAAGGCCGGCGAGGCCTGGCGGCGGCTCGGATAGTACAGGTGGTAGCCGGCGAAGGGCGCGCACCAGTCGGCGAGCACCCGCACGAGCCGGCCCGCGGCGATGTCCGCCCGGACGAGGTCGTCGGGCATGCAGGCGACGCCGAGCCCGGCCAGGGCCGCCGTCCTGGCCAGGAACACGCTGCTGAACGCGAGGGGGCCGTCCACCCGGACCCTCAGCTCGCGCCCGCCCTTCTCGAACTCCCAGGCGTAGCGGCCGCCGTAGCTGGCAAGATGCAGGTTGATGCAGGCGTGGGCGGTCAGGTCCTGGGGGGTACGCGGTCGAGGGCGCGCCGCGAAATAGGCGGGCGTCGCGACCACGGCCATGCGCAGGGCGGGCCCGATCCGGACCGCGACCATGTCCTTCTCGACCTGATCCCCCATGCGGATTCCCGCGTCGAAGCGCTCGGAGACGATGTCGGTCAGGGCGTTCTCGGTGATCACGTCGACGGTGATATCCGGGTAGGCCGGCAGGAGCCGTTCCAGAGCCGGCCACAGGATGGAGGCGGCCGCGTGCTCGCCGGACGTGATCCGGATGGTCCCGGCCGGCTTGTCGCGCAGCGCGGTGAGTGCGGACAGGTCGGCCGCGATGCCGTCCAGTTGCGGCCCCACGATCCGCAGCAGGCGTTCGCCGGCCTCGGTCGGCACGACGGCGCGGGTGGTTCGCGCCAGGAGGCGGACGCCGAGGCGCTCCTCCAGCGCCCGGACGGCGCGGCTCAGCACCGGCTGCGTCACGCCGGACCGGGCGGCGGCCCGGGTGAAGCTGCCCTCCCGCGCCACCGCCGCGAAGGCGACGAGGTCGTTCAGGTTCTCCCGCAGCATTCATAACCCCAGGGCATGGCCTCAAGTGGAACCTAGTGCCTAATCGCGGCGCTCGGCAGCCCCTAGATCTCCTGCATGGCCCGGGACGGCGGCCCGACCGAGCCGTCGCCGTCACAGTCGGGCGACCCCCACCGACGGTGCGGAGACATCATGCAGCCCATGCGCGAGCCTGGATTGAACCGGAGAGACCTGATGGCAGGAACCACCGCCTGCGCGGCCATGGCGTCGATGCCGCCGGCCGCGAGAGCCGATCCCGGGCCCGGCGACCGCCCTATCCTGGCAAGGGTGTGGTTCACGATCAACGGCCAGCGGCGCGAGCTCGAGCTCGACACCCGCACCAGCCTGCTCGATGCGGCGCGCGAGCATCTGCACCTGACCGGCTCGAAGAAGGGCTGCGACCACGGCCAGTGCGGCGCCTGCACGA
>NZ_JAKSYF010000073.1:0-3521 GCF_022829745.1 Methylobacterium sp. E-016 | reverse complement strand
GCCTGTCGGTGCGCTACATGGGCACCAACGACCACTCGATCGCCTCGCACCTCGTCACCCGCTACTTCTCGGCCGCGGTGCTGGTCGAGGACGCGATCGCCCGCCTCGATAACGTGCTGCTCGGCAACTACCATGACTACGCTTGAGGCCGGTCTTTTGGGAGCATCCGCCATCGGCATCCCCACGGGCGCACCCGGCGATCTTGCCCACGCCGATCTCGTCGGGCGCCTCGCCCGCGAGATCTACGGGCAGGGCAACGCGGCCTCCGCGCAGCTGACGCCTTCGCTGCCGGCCTCGCCGCAAGCCCCCCATGGCCTGGAATCCCTCCCCCAGGCCCCCGGGCAGCCGTCGCTCCCGGGTGCCGCGATCGGCACCCCCTCCGTGCCCTGGGGCGCGCTTCCGTCGGGCTTCCAGCCCGACGCCTCGGCGCTCGGCGCGCGCAACGTCGGCAGCCCGAGCGTCGGGCTTCCCGGTCTGACCGGTCCGTCGGCTGCCAACCCGTTCGGCGGGACGCCCGCGCCGACGAGCGCCGGCCTCCTCGACACCACAACGATTCCCTCGGTCCATCCGCTCGCCGACCCGTTGTCGGCGCAACGTGGCCTGCCGGAATTCTTCGTGCCGAGCGTGCCCGACGTCGCCGCCTTCCTTCCCGGCGGCCCGGACCTGCATCGTACGATTGCCAAGGACCATCCACGGGCGACCGCGTTTGCGCACGCGATCGCGCCGAGCCTCGTGCCGGCCGATCCGTCGAAGAGCGGCGTGGACGTTTCCCAGGAGAACTTCCAGAGCACCGGACGTCTGTCAGGCGATCCCGTGCGCACGGTGCAGCATGGTCACGACGAGCCGTTCTCGTCGGGCGACTATTACTTCCTGACCGGGGGCTCGCGCGCGTCGAGGCCGCACGCCACGCCCCGCGTCGAGCCCGCGCGACACAGCGGGCCGGCCCCACGCGTAACCTCACAGGGGTCGAGCCCGGTGGGCGCGCCCTTCGACGTGGAGCACGTCCGCAAGGACTTCCCGGCGCTCCACCAGAGCGTGAACGGGCACCGGCTGGTCTGGCTCGACAACGCGGCCACCACCCACAAGCCGCAATCGGTGATCGACGCGACCTCCGAGTTCTACGCCCGCCACAACTCGAACATCCACAGGGCCGCGCACACGCTGGCCGCCCGCTCCACCGACCTGTTCGAGGGCGGCCGCGAAAAGGTGCGCCGCTTCCTCAACGCGCCGAGCAAGGACGACATCGTCTTCCTGCGCGGTACCACCGAGGCGATCAACCTCGTCGCGAACTCGTACGGCCGGGCCAATATCGGCCCGGGCGACGAGATCATCGTCTCGACGATCGAGCACCACGCCAACATCGTGCCCTGGCAGTTGCTCAGCCAGGCCACCGGCGCGACCCTGCGGGTGATCCCGGTCAACGATCGCGGCGAGATCATCTTCGAGCAATACGCCGCCCTGCTGTCGGGCCGGACCAAGATCGTGTCGGTGACGCACGTCGCCAACGCGCTCGGCACCGTGAACCCGGTCCGCGAGATCATCGCCCTCGCCCACGCCTACGGCGTGCCGGTGCTGGTCGATGCGGCCCAGTCGACCCCGCACATCCCGATCGACGTGCAGTCGCTGGATGCCGACTTCGTCGTGTTCTCCGGCCACAAGGTGTTCGGGCCGACCGGCATCGGCGCGCTCTACGGCAAGACGCATCTCCTGGAGGCGATGCCGCCGTGGCAGGGCGGCGGCCACATGATCGAGGACGTGACCTTCACCAAGACGGTCTACAAGGGCGCGCCGGAAAAGTTCGAGGCGGGCACGCCGGACATCGCCGGCGCCGTGGGCCTCGGCGCGGCGCTCGACTACCTCGAAAGCGTCGGGCTGCCGGCCATCGCCGCCTACGAGCACGACCTGCTGGACTATGCGCAGGCGGGGCTTGCCGACATCAAGGGCCTGCGCCTCATCGGCACGGCCCGCGAGAAGGCGAGCGTGATGTCCTTCGTGATCGAGGGACAGACGAACGAGGCGGTGGCCCACCACCTTGACCGCCACGGCGTCGCTGTGCGCTCTGGCCACCACTGCGCCCTGCCGGCGCTCCGGCGTTTCGGCGTCGACCAATCGATCCGCGCCTCGCTCGCCTTCTACAACACCCGCGAGGACGTGGACGTGTTCCTCAGGGCGCTTCACCGCCTGCCGCGTCAGTAGCGACGCAAGGATCGGAGCAGCAACCCGCCCGTTCTGATAGGAGGCCGATGCTGTCATTCCAGCATCGGCCTCTCGTCCGTTGCCGACACGTCCGGTGGATAAAGCGCGTTAAGACAATGTCTCCGACCGAACCCGGACATGCAGTGGATCAGCACCCGCCTAAGCCCAATACCTAAGTAAAATTGAACAAATAGGTTTCCTCCGACTCAGTCGTAGCTGTCAAAAATGGATACGGCCGTTTCCCGGCAGCAATCTCATGCATTCAAGTGCTCGGGATGGGCGCGAAGCCGCCGATCGAAGCGATCCGAACGAACGTCCGATTCCATGGCTTTGCTTCCCAGAAGCGGACCGACAGAAAACCACCCATCCCAATCGTAGAGCAGACGGACGGGACACGACCCAACTCGGTCGTAGAGCGGACGGGCGGGTCCCGACCCATGCCAGCCGTAAGGGAGGACATCGGCGCTTCCCGAAAGCATCCATGCATAGGAGTCCAGACACCTCGGCCCTGCACCCTGGGAACGGCGAACGCCTCCAGTTCCTGTTAGACCGGAGTTAGGTCCGATGCCGCGCCTTCCCCTCGTCGTCCAAGGCGACATAGGTGAACACCCCTTCGGTGACCTTCTGCGGATCACCTCCGGTCCTATCCCGGATCCAGACCTCGATCCGAACGCCCAACGATGTCTCACCGTCTTCCTGTAATTTGCAGTAGCAACTCACCTCATCACCGACCGAGATCGGCCTGAGAAAACGCATTGCGTCGATGCTGACCGTCGCCACGCGGCCCTTAGTTCGCTGGGCAGCAAAGGTTCCACCGGCCAGATCCATCTGCGAAACCGTCCAGCCTCCGAAGATGGCGCCAGCAGCGTTCGTGTCGCGCGGCATGGCGATGGTGCGCAGGTGTGGACCCTCGGACGGGCTTGAGCTCGTGGCTGCCATGGGAGGTGCTCCGTCCTTGTACGATCAGGCCTGCGACCCGGCGAGTGGCGAGGTCTCGTATCGGGCGAGCAGTTCAGTCGGATCCCGATAGGTGGCGATGCAGCCGGCCTGCATGAGTTCTTCGACCGTCCACCCCCCCGTAAGCAGCCCAATCGTCCGAATGCCGGCCTTCGTAGCAGCTTCGGCATCGTAGGGCGTATCACCGACGACGACGGCATCCTGTGCCGCGACGCCGTTTAGGCGCTTCAGGGCCGCCTGGAAGATGTCCGGGTTCGGCTTGCTCTCCTCCGCGTCATCAGACGACGTCTCGATGCTGATGAGATCGTCGATCTCGGCGATCTTCTTGTAAGTCTTGAGCTCGTCGCCCTTGGCGGAGGAGGCGAGTG
>NZ_JAKSYF010000072.1:0-81430 GCF_022829745.1 Methylobacterium sp. E-016 | reverse complement strand
GCCTGTCGGTGCGCTACATGGGCACCAACGACCACTCGATCGCCTCGCACCTCGTCACCCGCTACTTCTCGGCCGCGGTGCTGGTCGAGGACGCGATCGCCCGCCTCGATAACGTGCTGCTCGGCAACTACCATGACTACGTCTGAGGCCGGCGTCTTGGGCATCTCCGCCATCGGCATCCCCATGGGCGCGACGGGCGATGCCGCCGGCTCCCTCGCCCATGCCGATCTCGTCGGGCGCCTCGCCCGCGAGATCTACGGTCAGGGCAACGCGGCCTCCGCCCCGCTCGCCCCCGCCGTGCCGGCGTCGCCGCAGCGTCCCCAAGGCCTGGAGACCCTTCCCCAGGGCCCCGGGCAGCCGTCGCTCCCGGGTGCCGCGATCGGCACCCCCTTGGTGCCGTCGGACACCTCGTCGGGCGTCCAGCCCGACGCCGCCTTCGGCGCGCGCAACGTCGGCGGCCCGAGCGTCGGGCTTCCCGGCCTGACCGGGCCGTCGGCCGCCAACCCGTTCGGCGGGACGCCCGCGCCGACGAGCGCCGGCCTCCTCGACGTCACGACGATCCCCTCGGTCCACCCACTCGCCGACCCGCGCGCGGCGCAGCGCGGCGTTCCGTCCACGCGGCACGGCCTGCCGGAATTCTTCGTGCCGAGCGTGGCCGACGTCGCCGCCTTCCTCCCCGGCGGCGGCGACCTGCACCGGACCGTCGCGAAGGATCATCCGCGGGCCAACGCCTTCGCCCACGCGATCGCGCCGTCCCTCGTTCCGGCGGACCCGTCGAAGCGCGGGGTCGACGTCGCCCAGGAGAACTTCCGGCGCACCGGCCGGCTCTCGGGCGATCCCGTGCGCACGGTCGAGCCCGGCCCCGACGAGCCGTTCTCGTCGGGCGACTACTACTTCCTGACCGGAGGCTCGCGCGCGTCGAGGCCGCACGCCACGCCCCGCGTCGAGCCCGCGCGCCACGACGGGCCGGCCCCGCGCGCGACCTCGACCCGGTCGAGCCCGGCGGGCGCGCCCTTCGACGTCGAGCACATCCGCAAGGACTTCCCGGCCTTGCACCAGAGCGTGAACGGGCACCCCCTGGTCTGGCTCGACAACGCGGCGACCACGCACAAGCCGCAATCGGTCATCGACGCGACCTCCGAGTTCTACGCCCGCCACAACTCGAACATCCACCGGGCCGCGCACACGCTGGCCGCGCGCTCCACCGACCTGTTCGAGGGCGGCCGCGAGAAGGTGCGCCGCTTCCTCAACGCGCCCTCGAAGGACGACATCGTCTTCCTGCGCGGCACGACGGAGGCGATCAACCTCGTCGCGAACTCGTACGGCCGGGCCAACATCGGCCCGGGCGACGAGATCATCGTCTCGACGATCGAGCACCACGCCAACATCGTGCCCTGGCAGCTGCTCAGCCAGGCCACCGGCGCGACCCTGCGGGTGATCCCGGTCGACGATCGCGGCGAGATCATCTTCGAGCAGTACGCCGCCCTGCTGTCGGGCCGGACCAAGATCGTCTCGGTGACCCATGTCGCCAACGCGCTCGGCACGGTGAACCCGGTCCGCGAGATCATCGCCCTCGCCCACGCCTACGGCGTGCCGGTGCTGGTCGACGCGGCCCAGTCGACCCCGCACATCCCGATCGACGTGCAGTCGCTCGACGCCGACTTCGTGGTGTTCTCGGGCCACAAGGTCTTCGGGCCGACCGGCATCGGCGCGCTCTACGGCAAGACGCACCTCCTCGCGGCGATGCCGCCGTGGCAGGGCGGCGGCCACATGATCGAGGACGTCACCTTCACGAAGACCGTCTACAAGGGCGCGCCGGAAAAGTTCGAGGCGGGCACGCCGGACATCGCCGGCGCCGTGGGCCTCGGCGCGGCGCTCGACTATCTCGAGAGCGTCGGCCTGCCGGCGATCGCGGCCTACGAGCACGACCTGCTGGACTATGCGCAGGCCGGCCTCGCCGACATCAGGGGCCTGCGCCTGATCGGCACCGCCCGCGAGAAGGCGAGCGTGATGTCCTTCGTGATCGAGGGACAGACGAACGAGGCGGTGGCCCACCACCTCGACCGCCACGGCGTCGCCGTGCGCTCCGGGCACCATTGCGCCCTGCCGGCCCTGCGCCGCTTCGGCGTCGACCAGTCGATCCGCGCCTCGGTCGCCTTCTACAACACCCGTGCGGACGTGGACGTGTTCCTCAAGGCCCTGCACCGCCTGCCGCGGTAGCGGCGTTCGGCAGGATCGCCGGCACGAACGAAGGCCCGATGCCGTCGCCGCGGCATCGGGCCTTCCCGTTTGTCGATCGGCCGGCGGGCATCGCCGTTGCACCGCGGCGGCGGCGGGACCAGAACGGTCCCGACTTCCGGCCAGCCGAGCGAGGCCCCGCATGCGAACCGATACGCCCGTCCAGATCCGGCTTCAGGACTACCGACCGAGCGACTTCCTGATCGACCGCGTCGACCTCGACGTGCGGCTGGCGCCGCACGACACGCGGATCACGGCGAGGCTCGCGCTGCGCCCGAACCCGGCCGGCCGCACCGGCGTCCCCCTGGTGCTCGACGGCGACGACCTCGTCCTGGAGGGGCTGGAGCTCGACGGCGTGCCGCTCGCCGCCGACGCCTACGCGGCGAGCCCGGCCGGGCTGACGCTGCACGCGCCGCCGCAAGGGCCGTTCGAGCTGACGATCGCGACGCGGGTGGACCCGACCGCCAACACCAAGCTGATGGGGCTCTACCGCTCGAACGGCGTCTACTGCACCCAGTGCGAGGCCGACGGCTTCCGCCGGATCACCTACTTCCTCGACCGGCCCGACGTGATGGCGGTCTACACCACCCGGATCGAGGCCGAGCGCGCGGAGGCCCCGGTGCTGCTCGGCAACGGCAACCCGGTGGAGGCCGGCGACGTGCCCGGCACCGGACGGCACTTTTCCGTGTGGCACGACCCGCACCCAAAGCCCGCCTACCTGTTCGCCCTCGTCGGCGGCGCCCTCGACCGGGTCGCGCAGGACTTCACCACGATGGAGGGCCGGGCCGTCGCGGTCGCGGTCTACGTCGAGCCGGGCAAGGCGCCGCGCGCCGCCTACGCCCTCGACGCGGTGATCCGCTCGATGGCCTGGGACGAGGCGACCTTCGGGCGCGCCTACGACCTCGACGTGTTCAAC
The DNA here is from genome assembly GCF_022829745.1 of Methylobacterium sp. E-016. NCBI lineage: Bacteria > Pseudomonadati > Pseudomonadota > Alphaproteobacteria > Hyphomicrobiales > Methylobacteriaceae > Methylobacterium > Methylobacterium sp. E-016. Next base: position 78,276 of record NZ_JAKSYF010000072.1, on the reverse strand, counting down.
GTCGTCGCCGTGTCGGACTTCAACATGGGCGCGATGGAGAACAAGGGCCTCAACCTGTTCAACGACAAATACGTCCTGGCCTCGCCCGAGACCGCGACCGACGGCGACTACGCCGCGATCGAGCGCATCATCGCGCACGAGTACTTCCACAACTGGTCGGGCAATCGCGTCACCTGCCGCGATTGGTTCCAGCTCTGCCTGAAGGAGGGCCTGACGGTCTTCCGCGACCAGGAATTCTGCGCGGACATGCGCTCGCGCGCCGTCCACCGCATCGGCGAGGTCCGCAACCTGCGCGCGCGGCAGTTCCCCGAGGATGCCGGCCCGCTCCGGCACCCGGTCCGGCCGGGGGCCTATGCCGAGATCAACAACTTCTACACGGCGACCGTCTACGACAAGGGCGCCGAGATCGTGCGGATGCTGCGCACGCTGATCGGGGCCGACGCCTTCCGGGCCGGCATGGACCGGTACTTCGCCGACAACGACGGCACGGCGGCCACCGTCGAGGACTTCCTGGCGGCGTTCGCCGCGGTGACGGGACGCGACCTCACGGCCTTCGCGCGCTGGTACGAGCGCCCCGGCACGCCGACGCTCGCCGTGACCCGCGCCTACGACGCGGCAACCCGGCGCTGCACGCTCGGTCTCCGCCAGAGCCTGGAGGCGGCCGGGCCGCCGCTGGTGATCCCGGTGGCGCTCGGCCTCGTCGGCACGGCCGGCCCGCTCGCCGGGGCGACGTCGGACGCGGTCGCCGGCGGCGTCTTCGTCCTCGAAGCCGAGACCGCGACGGTGGTGTTCGAGAACGTCGCCGAGCCGCCCGTCCCCTCGCTGCTGCGCGGCTTCTCGGCCCCGGTGCGGCTCGACCTCGACCTGACCGACGCCGAGCGCCTCACCCTGCTCCGCCACGACACCGACCCGTTCAACCGCTGGCAGGCGGCGCAGGGCATCGCGATGCGCCTGATCCTCGGACCGGCGGCGCCGGGGGCGGCCGAGGCCTTCGCCGACGCGCTCGGGGCCTTCCTCGACGGCGAGGCCCTGGCCGACCCGGCCTTCGCAGCCCTGGTCCTGGCGCTTCCCGGCGAGGGCGAGGCCGCCAGCGAGATCGCCGCCGACATCGACCCGGATGCGATCCACGCCGCCCGCACCGCCCTTCGGGCGGTCCTCGGAACGCGGCTGCGCCCGCGCCTCGACGGGCTGATGTCGGCGCTGCGGCCGTCGCACGAGACCGCCTACAGCCCGGATGCGGCCTCGGCCGGCCGTCGGTCTCTCGCCAACGCCTGCCTCGACCTGATCGCGGCGGCCGATCCCGCGGCGGGGACCGAGGGCGCCCTCGCCCAGCTGCGCGAGGCCCGCAACATGACCGACCGCCTCGCCGCCCTCGGAGTGATCGCGGCGATCCCGGGGGACGCCCGCGAGGCGGCGCTCGCCGCCTTCGGCAGCACCTATGCCGACGAGCCGCTCGTCCTCGACAAGTGGTTCGCGATCCAGGCGATGATCCCCGAGGACGGCACACGGGCGCGGATCGCCGGGCTCGCCGAGCACCCGGCCTTCGCCATGACCAACCCGAATCGGGTGCGGGCGCTGATCGCCAGCTTCGCGCTCGGAAACCCGACCCAGTTCGCGCGGGCCGACGGAAGCGGGTTCGCCCTGGTGGCCGAGCGCATCGAAGCGCTCGACCGGATCAATCCGCAGCTCGCCGCGCGCCTCCTCACCGCCTTTTCCCCGTGGCGCCGATGGGAAATTTCGCGGCGGGAAAAGGCCGCCGAAATCCTCAACCGGATCAAGGCGATCCCCGCGCTTTCGCGGGACGTGGCCGACATCGCCGCCCGCACCCTCGAAGCCGGTTAACCATCGCTTAACATTGACGATTCTCCGCCGAATCCGAGTCGCTAGATGCGGCCGGGAGTCAAGCTCGGCTGGAAAAAAGCCGTGGACAAATCACCCGGGAAAGTGATGAACTGAATTCAGATTCGAGGCCGGCGCAGCACGGCCCGGACGCTTTCATGTCACGAGGTCGACCATGCCGGAGGCGGATTCCGCTTCCTTCTCCGCGCGTGCGGATACGATTCTCGGCATCCACTGGCCGACGCGGGCTCCGGCCGCGCGTTTCGTCCAGGCCGAGGCGTGGCTGCGCTACGCGGTGCCGGCCCTGCTGGCGACCTTCCTCGCCTGCCTGGCGGGGCTGACCGCGCTCCACCTCCAGAACCAGCGCGACGAGCTGCTCGCCGCCGCGAGCGCCGACCTCGAGACCTTCACCCGCCTCTCGGCGGGGGCGCTGGCCGGCCGCGTCGGCAGCGACGAGGCGGCCCAGGCGAGCCTCGCCGACCTGTTCCCCGCCGGCGCGCTCCCGGCAGGGCGCCGGGTGCTGATCGTGGCGCGCGGCGAGCGCATCGTCGCGGCCCGCCCGCCGCTGCCCGCGGGCGCCGAGACGCTCCAGACCGTGCTCGGCGAGGCGGAAGCGCTCTCGACGCTGGGCGAGCGCGCCGGCGTGATGCGCCTGGCGCTGGCCGGCGGCGACACGGTGTTCGCGGCGATGCGGCGCCTGCCCGACGGCCAGGACCGGATCGCGGTGATGCAGTCGGTCGAGGCGCTGACCGCGACCTGGACGGGCCGCGCCCGGCACCAGGCCATCCTCGTCGCGGCGGCCGCCCTCGTCATCGTCGGGGTCGGCCTCGCCTACGGGCTCCAGAGCCGCCGGGCGAAGGCGATCGACAAGGTCTGCGAGCAGATCCGCCAGCGCCTCGACACCGCCCTCGGCCGCGGCGCCTGCGGCCTGTGGGACTGGGACATCCCGCGCGGGCAGATCTACTGGTCGGATTCGATGTACGCGCTGCTCGGCTACCGCCGCGAGCGCGAGTTCCTGTCGTTCGGCGACGTCAACGCCCTGGTCCACCCGGACGACGGCGACCTCTACAGCCTCGCCCGCGGGCTCGCCGCGAGCCAGACCGCGGTGGACCACGCGTTCCGCATGCGCGGCGCGAACGGCGCCTACATCTGGCTGCGCACCCGCGCCGAGGTGGTGCCGGACGTGACCGACGGCGGCCGCCACCTCGTCGGCATCGCCGTCGACGTCACCGAGCAGCAGCACCTCGCCGAGGCCAGCGCCACCAACGACATGCGCCTGCGCGACGCCGTCGAGGCGATCTCCGAGGCGTTCGTGATCTGGGACACGAGCAACCGCCTCGTCCTGTGCAATTCGAAGTTCCGCCACCTGCATGCGCTGAGCCCCGAGGACGCGCAGGTCGGCCGCCGCTACGACGAGGTGATGGGCCGCGGCGTGCTTCCGCAGATCCGGCGCGAGATGCCCGAGACCGACACCGCGAGCGCGACCGCCCGCACCTTCGAGGCGGAGCTCACCGACGGCCGCTGGCTGCAGATCAGCGAGCGGCGGACCAAGGACGGCGGCTACGTCTCGGTCGGCACCGACATCACCAACCTGAAGCGGCACCAGGAGCAGCTCGTCGCCTCGGAACGCGAGCTGATCGAGACGGTCAAGGATCTCAAGCGGTCGCGCCGCACGCTGGAGCTGCAGACGCAGCAGCTCGCCGACCTCGCCGAGCGCTACCTCGACCAGAAGGCGGCGGCGGAATTGGCCAACCAGGCGAAATCCGAGTTCCTGGCCAACATGAGCCACGAGCTGCGCACGCCGCTCAACGCGATCATCGGCTTCGCGGAGCTGATGGCGAGCGAGCTCTACGGCCCCCTCGGCTCGGCGCGCTACGGCGAGTATTGCGCCGACATCCGCGCCAGCGGCGACTACCTGCTCTCGATGATCGACGACATCCTCCACATGTCGCGGATCGAGTCGCACCGCGTCCGGCTCGCGCGCCGCGAGATCGCCGTCGCGGCGGCGGTCTCCAACGCGCTCAAGCTCGTGTCCGAGCCGGCCCGGCAGAAGAACCTCCACGTCGCCGTCGACCTGTATCCCGGCCTCGCGCTGCTCGCCGACGAGCGCGCCCTGCAGCAGATCCTGGTCAACCTGCTGCAGAACGCCGTGAAGTTCACGCCCGCCAACGGCCGGATCGCGGTGCGCGCCCGCCCAGCCGGCGACCACGCCCACCTGTTCATCGAGGATACCGGAATCGGCATCCCGAAGGCGGCGCTCGCCAGGCTCGGCGCGCCGTTCTCGCAGGTCGAGACCAACCTCACCCGCAGCCACAAGGGCTCCGGCCTCGGCCTCGCCATCGCCCGCTCCATGGCCGAGCTGCACGGCGGCTCCCTGCGCATCCGCTCGGAGGAGACCGTCGGCACCATCGTCCTGGTGCGCCTGCCCCGCCCGACCAGCGAGCACCTCGCGACGGTGGCCGCGGAGGATGCCGGGCAGCAGACCGTCGCGGCACTCCGCGAGGCGTCCGGGGCGAGCGCGCGGCAGCCGCAGCCGGCCGGCGCCTGACAGGGAGCCGGGGCGAAGCCCGGCCCCGCTCCCGAATCGATGCGACGTCGAGGCTACCCGCCCGAAAGGTCGAAGCGCGCCACGTCGTGCAGGAGCGCCACGAACGCCCGCGCGCCGTGGTCGAGGGCGGCCTCGCCCGCCTCGGCGGTGCCGAGCCGGGCATCGCCGATCGCGCCCGACGGATGGAGGTCGCCGGCCTTCCAGGCGAAGGCGGCGGGACGCCCGGCGCGCAGGTGCGTGAAGGCGCCCGCCATCGCACGGGTGCGCGAGGGAAAGTCGGCGATCGCCTCGCGCCGAACTAGGTCGGGCCGAAGCGCCAGCATCAGCGCCGTCTCGATCCCGCCGGCATGGATGCCGTGGACGATCTCGTCGTCGGGAAAGCATCCCTTCGGATAGCCGAACCGCGCCCAAGCGGTCGTCACCGCGACCATGCCGAAGCGGGCGCGCAGATCGCCGGCCACGAGGTCGATCAGCGCGCTGTTGCCGCCGTGCGAGGTGACGATCACCAGCCGGTTGCAGCCGGCCCGGTGCACGCCGGCACCGATCTCGGTCCAGGCGGCGAGCGCGGTCGCGGTGGTGAGCGAGAGGGTACCGGGAAAGGCGTCGTGCTCGTCGGACTTGCCGACCGACTGCACCGGCAGCACCAGCACGTCGAGATCGGCGGGCACCAGGGCGCGGGCGCGCGCGAGGTAGCCCTCCATGATCGCCACGTCGGTGCAGAGCGGCAGGTGCGGGCCGTGCTGCTCGATCGCGGCCACCGGCAGCACCGCGACCGTGCGACCCATGCCGCGCCCGGAGACCTCGCGCGTGGTCAGGTCGGACCAGAGCCGTGCCGCCATGCTGTCCCCCGATGCCCCGACGTCAGGCGCAACGCTCTAGCGGAGCCGGCCCCTTCCCGTCGAGGTTCAGGCGAACAGAGCGTCGATGTCGTCCTGCGCCGTCGCCGGGCCGTTCGGCTGCGGGCCGTTGAGGAGCAGGCGCTGGGCGCGCTCGTTGCGCTCGGCCTCGGCCGGGTCCTGTCCGGCGGCGTCCCGCGCCCGCACCGCGCTGGCGAAGCGCGCGAGCCGCAGCTCGAACTGCTGCAGGGCGGCGACCACCTTGCCGATCCGCTGGCCGGTGATGTCCTGGAAGGCGCAGGCCTCGAAGATCGTGCCGATGCCGCTCTCGACCGCGGCGCGGTATTCCGGCCCGTCCGGCAGGGCCAGCATCGACTCGGCCGCCTCCATGATGGTGTTGGTGGCGCCGGCGGTCGCGGCGAGGACGTTGCCGAGCTCCTCGTGCGCCATCGGGATGCGGTCGTGCGTCAGCTCGTTGGCGCGCAGGGCCGCGATCTCGTCGCGCACGTGGGCGATGTAGTCCGCGATCTCGATCAACTCGGACACCATGGTCGCCGGGTTGATCGTCGCGCCGAGCGGTCTTTGCAAACCCATCGTCAGCATTCCTCCGCGTGTCGGCCCCGAAAGGTCGGTCAGGCGCCGCAGACCGCCTCGATCTTGCTCTTCAGGGTCGCGGCGTTGAACGGCTTGACGATGTAGTTGTTCACCCCGGCCTTCTTGGCGGCGATGACGTTCTCGGTCTTCGACTCGGCGGTGACCATGATGAACGGCGTGGTGCGCAGGCCCTCGTCGGCGCGGACGTGGCGAAGCAGCTCGTAGCCGGTCATCGGCTCCATGTTCCAGTCGGAGATCACGAGGCCGTACTTGCGGCCCTTGAGGCGCGCCAGCGCGGCCGTGCCGTCGGAGGCGTCGTCGACCTCCTCGAAGCCGAGCTGCTTGAGCAGGTTGCGGATGATGCGAACCATCGTCTGGTAGTCGTCGACGACCAGGATCGGCATGCTGAGATCGAGGGCCATGGTCAAACTGCTCCGGTGTCTCCGAATCGCCGGCTCGGCCGTCGGCGTCGGTCACGCAATGTCGGGAGGCGCTGTCGCTGGTCGCACCTCATGCCCGGGACGTTACGCCGGGCGGCATTGCGAAGCGGTTAATCGCGCTGCGATCGGCGCATCCACTCGGATAGGCGGCGCGGTCGCCTTTACCGACGCGCTCGGCTGCGTGATGACGATGCCCCCAGCCGCGACGTCGCCCGGACGCCGCGGCAGAGCGGGCAGCCCGCCGGCACCGGCCCGGCCGCGGAGAAGGATCGCCGCCCCATGCGCAAGGTCGTCATCAGCGAGTTCATGGACGAGGCCGCGATCGCGGCGGAGCTCGCGGGGTTCGAGACGCTCTACGATCCGACCCTGGTCGACCGGCCGGACGCCCTGCGCGCGGCGCTCGCGGGCGCGTCCGGGCTGATCGTCCGCAACCGCACGCAGGTGCGCGCGGGCCTGCTCGCGGCGGCACCCGACCTCAGGGTGGTGGGCCGCCTCGGCGTCGGGCTCGACAACATCGATCTGGCCGCCTGCGCCGCCCGCGGGATCGCCGTCCATCCCGCGACCGGCGCCAACGACGGCGCGGTGGCCGAGTACGTGATCGGCACCGCGTTGCTGCTGCTGCGCGGCGCCTACGGCGCGAGCGCGCAGGTCGCCGCGGGCGCGTGGCCGCGCAACGCGCTGATGGGACGCGAGATCGCCGGCAAGCGCCTCGGCCTCGTCGGCTTCGGCGCGATCGCCCGCGAGACCGCCCGCCGTGCGGCGGCCCTCGACATGACCATCGCCGCCTTCGACCCGCACCTCGCGCCCGACGACGCCGCGTGGCGCCCGGCGCACGGCGCGGTGGCGAGCCTGGCCCTCGACGCGCTGGTCGCAACGAGCGACGTGCTCTCGCTGCACGTGCCGCTGACCGAGGCGACGCGCGACATGATCGGGCCGGCGGCGATCGCGCGGATGCGGCCGGGCGCGATCCTGATCAACGCCGCCCGCGGGGGCGTCGTGGACGAGGCCGCGGTCGCCGCGGCGCTTCGGTCCGGGCACCTCGGCGGGGCGGCGCTCGACGTGTTCGCCCGGGAGCCCGTGGACGCCGCGGGCGGCGCGGCGCTGATCGACGTGCCGAACCTCATCCTGACCCCGCACATCGCCGGCGTGACGCGGGAATCGAACGTGCGCGTCTCGGCGGTCACCGCCCGCGCCGTGCGCCGCAGCCTCGAGGGCTGAGCCCCGCAGCGCAGCGATCGAAAAGGGGCTCGGCGCGCGACGAAATTCGACGCACCGGTCGGATCGGCCGATGAGAACCCTTGCGGAACACTTGACGAACGTTTAACGTGTTCGTGTTTTGTTTCTGCGGCTCCACCTTCGTGTGGCCGCGCATTCTTGCGAGCCGCGCCGATGCTGACCCGTAAACAGCTGGATCTCCTGCGATTCATCGACGAGCGGATGCGCGAGGACGGTGTTCCGCCGTCGTTCGACGAGATGAAGGATGCCCTCGATCTCAAGTCGAAATCCGGCATCCACCGGCTGATCACCGCCCTGGAGGAGCGCGGCTTCCTGCGCCGGCTTCCGAATCGGGCTCGGGCGATCGAGGTGCTGCGCATGCCCGACGGCGCCGGCCGCTCCAGCGCGCCCGCCCCGGTGCCGGCAGCTCCCGCCGCGCCGCGCCGGTTCACCCCGAGCGTGGTCGAGGGCGGGCGCTCGAAGGCCGTGCCGCCGCGTCCTTCCACGACGCAGATGGTCGACGACAGCGGTCGCGCGGTGTCGATCCCGGTGATGGGCCGGATCGCGGCCGGCACGCCGATCTCGGCGATCCAGAACCAGAGCCACGCGATCACCATGTCGCCGGACTTCCTGGCCGGCGGCGAGCACTACGCCCTGGAGGTCCGCGGCGACTCGATGGTCGAGGCGGGCATCCTCGACGGCGACCTCGTGGTCATCCGCAAGCAGGACACCGCCAACACCGGCGACATCATCGTGGCGCTGATCGACGACGAGGAGGCGACGCTGAAGCGGCTGCGCCGTCGCGGCTCCTCGATCGCGCTCGAAGCCGCGAACCCGGCCTACGAGACCCGCGTGCTCGGGCCGGATCGGGTGCAGATCCAGGGCCGCCTGGTTAGCCTCGTGCGCCGTTACTGAAGGGTCTCGCCCGGCATCTCCGGGTTCGGGCCGTCCGCGGCCGGATCGTCGGGTGCCGGGTCGGCGTCCTCCGCCCGGGGGGGCGGTACGGCCATGCCCTGGAACGGGACGTCCTTCGGCTTGGGCTCGGCCGCGGGCGACGATCCGCCCGCTGCCGCGTCATCCGTTCCCTGGGGCGGGGGACGGACCATCGCGGGGCGCCACGGCAGCGTCCGTCCCGGCTCATGCGTGTCGGCCAGAATGAAGCCATTCGACTCGACGCGGATCGCCACGGCGCCGTGGCTGGCGAGGTAGGCGCGATCGATGACGAGGGCGGCGGCGCAGCCCGGCGGTGCGGCGAGCGCCGTGATCAGCACCGAGGCCTTGGCGCAATCCTGCGCGAAGCCGCGGCGATCCTTCAGAAGCGCCACCGCGCGCCCGTCGGCCAACCGAAGCGTGCATCCGATCCGGTCACAAACGGAACCGCCCGTCGCCTGCGCGCCCGGCCTGCCGTCGCCGTCGGCCTTCAGCCACTGCTCCAGCACGAAGTTCGACGGCCGCCCGAGGGCGACGAGGCTGCCGTCGGCGCGGCGCACCGCCGCCCCGCTGCCCTGGCGGTCGACGTAGATGTCGTAGCGGGCCGGCATCGTCGCCAAGCCGAGCCCAAGCAGCGCCGGCGGCAGGGCGAGCCAGCGTAGGCGCGAGACCGGGAGCGTCGCGAGCAGCAGCCCCGCGGCGAGGCACCCGAGCGCGGCGGTGCCGAAGGCCGGGACCACGACGTTGGCGCGCCCGAGCCCCTGGATCCAGCTGGAGATGGTCAGCATGCCGCGCACCGCCAGTCCCATCAGCCACCAGACCGGCTGGTCGAGGGCGAACGGGTAGGCGACGATGCCCAGCACCGCCGCCGGCATCACCGCGAGCGAGACCAGCGGCAGGGTGAGCGCGTTGCCGATCAGCCCGAAGGGTTGGACGGTCTGGAAGTGGTAGGTGGCGAAGGGCGCGGTCGCGACCTGCGCCACGAGCGTCGTGCCGAGGGTGCCGACCACCGTCGTCAGCGACAGCGCGATCAGCCGGCCGATCCGCCCGGCCCCGTCGCGGCGGAACATCCCTCCATCGATCAGGCGGGCGCAGGCGATGAGGCCGGCCACCGCCCCGAACGACATCTGGAAGCTCGGGCCGAGCAAGCCTTCCGGCTCGTGCGAGAGCGCGATGAGCGCGGCGAGAGCGAGGTTGCGCATGCTGAGCGCCGGGCGATCGACCAGGATCGCCCCGAGCATGATCAGGGTCATCACGAGGGAACGCTCGGCCGCGATGTCCCAGCCGGAGAAGACGCAGTAGGCGGTGACGCCGACCATCGCCAGCGCCGCGGCGATCTTCTTGATCGGCCAGGCCAGCGCCAGGAACGGCACCAGGGCGAGGCCGGCGCGGACGAGCCAGAACACGACCCCGGCGGCCAGCACCATGTGGAGCCCCGAGATCGAGACCACGTGGTAGATCCCCGCCGCCCGCAGCGTGTCGTTGGTGGCCGGCGCGATCAGCCCGCGCTTGCCGGTCACCAGGGCGGCGGCGACGGCGCCCGCCTGGCCGCCGTTGGCGTCGGTGATCCTGCGGGTCAGCGCGTTGCGGGCGTCGTCCACGGCGGCCGCGAGCCGGAGCGACCACGGCGCCGGCTCGGGCGGCGGCTTCACCGCGATCTTGCCGAGGAGCGAGCCGACCGCGCCGATCCCGCGGAAGTAGGCGTCGCGGGCGAAATCGTAGCCGCCGGGGCGGGCCGCCTCGGGGGGCGGCAGCAGGCGGGCGGTGGCGGCGATGAAGTCGCCCGGCCGCAGGGGCGGCGCCTTCTTGAACGAGACGCGCACCCGGACCGGCCGCTCGGCCGCGGCCATCGTGCCGAGGCTCGCGACCCGCACCACCAGGCGGGCGCCCTCCTCACGCTCCTCCAGCGATTCGATCAGGCCTTCGAGCGGCGCGATGATGGTGCGGGTCAGCACCGGCGCCGCCACCTGCGCGACCCGCAGGGCGCTCGCCGCGAAGCCGAGGAGCGCCGCCATCAGCCCGAGGGCGACGGCCAGCGCCGCGGGCCGGGCACCGAGGAACGGCAGGGTCGCGGCGCAGGCGCCGGCTGCGACGAGGGGCGCCCAGAGCGAGGGCATGCCGTCGGTGGCGGTGAAGAACGCGAGGATGCCGGCGCCGAAGGCGACCGCGAGCCAGGGAAACAGCCGCCGCTGCTCGGCCTCGATCGCGAGCCCGCCGACGACCCAGCCGCGCACGGCCGGCCCGAGCACGGCGGGCGACGGGAAGCGGCCTGATGCCGACGTGGCGACGGCCCGTCCCGTCGATCGTGCGATGTCCCGCGCCATGATCGGCACACCGGTCGGCGCAAAACGGCTGCGCCGACCCGATTCTTAACGCATCCGCGAGGGCGTGCTAGAGCCGTCCGGGCCGGGTCCGGGCGCAAGTCCCCAGCTTCCGTGCGTCGTCGGGGACGACGAACCGCCTTTCCCTCCGTCGCAGAGCGATCTAGACGCGCGCAACCGGATCGGCCGATCCGTGCCGCGGCCGCGTTCAGGGTGCTCCTTCAGCCCCGTCACCAGAAGATCCATCGTCCGATGTCGTCACCCGTCGTCACGCGCTTCGCGCCCTCGCCCACGGGCTACCTCCATATCGGGGGCGCCCGCACGGCGCTGTTCAACTGGCTCTATGCCCGCCGGATGGGCGGCCGGATGCTGCTGCGCATCGAGGACACCGACCGCGAGCGCTCGACGCAAGGGGCGATCGACGCGATCCTCGACGGGATGAGCTGGCTCGGGCTCGATTGGGACGGCGACGTGGTGTTCCAGTACGCCCGCGCCGAGCGCCACCGCGAGGTCGCCGAGAGCCTGCTCGCCTCGGGCAACGCCTATCGCTGCTACGCCACGCCGGAGGAGCTGACGCAGATGCGCGAGCAGGCCCGGGCGGCGGGCAAGCCGCTGCGCTACGACGGGCGCTGGCGCGACCGCGACCCGTCCGAGGCACCGGCCGGGGTGAAGCCGGTGATCCGGCTGCGCGCCCCGAGCGAGGGCGAAACGATCGTCGACGACGCGGTGCAGGGCCGCGTCACCTGGGCCAACCGCGATCTCGACGACCTCGTGCTGCTGCGCTCGGACGGCAACCCGACCTACATGCTCGCCGTCGTCGTCGACGACCACGACATGGGCGTCACCCAGGTGATCCGCGGCGACGACCACCTCACCAACGCCGCGCGCCAGAGCCAGATCTTCTCGGCGCTCGGATGGGAGGTGCCGAGGATGGCGCACATCCCGCTGATCCACGGGGCGGACGGGGCCAAACTCTCCAAGCGCCACGGCGCGCTCGGCGTCGACGCCTACCGCGACCTCGGCTACCTGCCGGCCGCGCTCCGCAACTACCTCGTCCGCCTCGGCTGGAGCCACGGCGACCAGGAGGTGTTCTCGACCGAGGAGATGGTGGCGGCCTTCGACCTGAAGGCGATCGGCCGCTCGCCGGCGCGGTTCGACTTCGCCAAGCTCGAGAACCTCAACGGCCTCTACATCCGCGGCGCGGCGGACGCCGACCTCGTCGACGCGATCGAGCGCATCCTGCCGAACGTCGGCCCGGAGCGCGGCCTCTCGGCACCGCTCGCGCCGGCCCTTCGCGAAAAGCTCGTCGCGGCGATGCCGGGGCTGAAGGAGCGGGCCAAGACCCTGATCGAGCTGCTCGACAGCGCCTACTATCTCACCGCCGCGCGGCCGCTGGTGCCGGACGAGAAGGCTTCCGCCCTCCTCACCGACGAGGCGCGCGGGCGGCTCGCCGCGATCCTGCCGGCGCTGGAAGCCCTGCCCGACTGGAACGCCGCCGCGACGGAAGCGGCCGTGCGGCACTTCGCGGAGACCGCCGGCCTGAAGCTCGGGCAGGTCGCCCAGCCGCTGCGCGCGGCGCTGACCGGGCGCACGACCTCGCCGCCGCTGTTCGACGTGATGGCGGTGCTGGGACGCGCGGAGAGCCTCGCCCGTCTCGGCGACGGCATCACGAAGGGTTGAGACCGCCGCCGCAGCGCACGCGCGGCCCGGTTTTCGCTTGGCGTCTCGACGTGGTTGTCATCCGCCCCGTTGCTGGCGCTCGGCCGATCCGCTAACCCGATGGGCTTGTGAGCACCTGCAGCAAAATGCCGGTGACTTCGGGTCCCGGGCGGCGCGGAGCGCAGCCTGGGCCGGCTTCGATTCGTTGCCAGGAAAGGGTCCACGTTCCATGAGCGCAGCCAGCACCATCACCGTGGACGGCAAGCAGATCTCTCTGCCCGTCAAGAGCGGCACGATCGGCCCCGACGTCGTCGACATCGGCAAGCTCTACGCCCAGACCGGCGCCTTCACCTTCGATCCGGGCTTCACCTCGACCGCCTCGTGCGAATCGAAGATCACCTACATCGATGGCGACGAGGGCGTTCTGCTCTATCGCGGCTACCCGATCGAGCAGCTCGCCGAGCAGGGCGACTTCCTCGAGACCTGCTACCTGATGCTGTTCGGCGAGCTGCCGACGCCGGGCCAGAAGGCCGACTTCGACTACCGCGTCACGCGCCACACCATGGTGCACGACCAGATGAACCGGTTCTTCACCGGCTTCCGCCGCGACGCCCACCCGATGGCGGTGATGGTGGCCTCCGTCGGCGCGCTCTCGGCCTTTTACCACGACTCGACCGACATCACGGACGAGAGCCAGCGCATGATCGCGTCGATGCGCATGATCGCCAAGATGCCGACGCTGGCGGCGATGGCCTACAAGTACTCGATCGGCCAGCCGTTTGTGTACCCGAAGAACGACCTCGACTACACCTCGAACTTCCTGCGGATGTGCTATGCCGTCCCGTGCGAGGAGTATCAGATCAACCCGATCTTCGCCAAGGCGCTGGACAAGATCTTCATCCTGCACGCCGACCACGAGCAGAACGCCTCGACCTCGACGGTGCGGCTCGCCGGCTCCTCCGGCGCGAACCCGTTCGCCTGCATCGCGGCCGGCGTCGCCTGCCTGTGGGGCCCGGCGCATGGCGGCGCCAACGAGGCGGCGCTGAAGATGCTGATGGAGATCGGCACGCCGGACCGCGTCGACCAGTACGTCGCCAAGGCCAAGGACAAGAACGATCCCTTCCGCCTGATGGGCTTCGGCCACCGGGTCTACAAGAACTACGATCCGCGCGCGCGGATCATGCAGAAGACCACCCACGAGGTGCTAAAGGAGCTCGGCAAGCACGACGACCCGCTGCTCGAGGTCGCGATGAAGCTCGAGGAGATCGCGCTCAAGGACGAGTACTTCATCGAGAAGAAGCTCTACCCGAACATCGATTTCTACTCGGGCATCACCCTCAAGGCGATGGGCTTCCCGACCGACATGTTCACGGTGCTGTTCGCGGTGGCACGCACCGTCGGCTGGATCGCGCAGTGGGCCGAGATGATCGAGGACCCCTCGCAGAAGATCGGTCGCCCGCGCCAGCTCTACGTCGGCCCGACCAAGCGCGACTACGTCGGCATCAACGACCGCGGCTGAGGCGCCTTTTGAGCGCCGTCGGCCGATGATGGATCTGCCGGCGGCGCGATGGGCCTCTCGGTCGCCAAAGACCCGCGCCCGTCATTCCGGGGCTGCGAGGCAGAGCCCGGGATCCTGAACCGCAGGCCGCCCTACGGCAGGCATCGCCGGCGGCTCTGGATTCCGGCCTCGCCTGCGGCGCCCCGGAATGACGGCAGCCCGACGATCCGAAGCCTCAGGTTCTGATCGCAGCCAGCACCACCCGCGCCGCGCTGCGGCTCGGGGCCTCGTCGCCCGGCAGCCGCATCAGGCCGTCGATGCGCTGCAGGGCCGCGAGCTGGCGGTCCCGCGCGGCGCCGCCGGTGACCAGGGGGGCGAGCGCCGTGGCGAGGCGGTCCTCGGTGCACTCGGCCTGCACGAATTCCGGCATCGCGTTCTCGCCGAGGATCAGGTTCGGCAGCACGATCGTCGGCACCTGGATCAGGCGCCGGGCCACCGCCTCCTCGACACGCGAGACCTTGTAGGCCACCACCATCGGCACGCCGGCGAGCGCCAGCTCCAGCGTCACGGTGCCGGAGGCGGCAAGCGCGGCCCGCGCCTGGCGGAAGGCGGCGTACTTCTCGGCCTCGCCCGCGACGATGCGCACGGGGGCGCTCCAGGCCTTGGCCATGCGCTCGATCAAGGCGCGATGACGGGTGACCGCCGGCAGCACCGCCTCGATCGGCCCGACGTCCCGCGCCATGCGCGCCAGGGTGCGGCCGAAGACCGGCATCAGCCGCTCTATCTCGGATCGGCGCGAGCCCGGCAGCACCACCACGCGCCACGGCACGGCCTCCCGCGACGCCGCGTCGGCGGCGTCCGGCCGCAGCTCGGAGAACCGCTCGATCAGCGGATGCCCGACATAGGTGCAGGGCGGCCCGTTGAGCCGCAGGTGCGCCTCCGGCTCGAACGGCAGCAGCGCGAGCACGTGGTCGACGAAGCCCCGCATCGAGGCCGCCCGCCACGGCCGCCACGCCCACACGCTCGGCGAGACGTAGTCGACGATCGGGATCTCGGGCGCACGCTTGCGCACCCGCGAGGCGACCGCGTGGGTGAAGCCGGGGCTGTCGATGATCACGAGCACGTCCGGGCGGTTGGCGACCACGTCGTCCACCGTCTGGCGGATGCGGCGCAGGAGCGTGCGCAGCCGCGCCAGCACCGGCAGGTAGCCCATCACCGCCACGTCATCGAGGGGGAAGAGCGAGGTCAGGCCACGCGCCGTCATCGCCTCCCCGCCGACGCCGCCGAAGGTCACCGGGCGGCCCGCGGCCTCGCGCAGCGACGCCATCAGCTTGGCGCCGAGCTGGTCGCCGGAATCCTCGCCCGCGACGAGCCAGATCTTCATGCGCCGACCCCTATGCCGATCAGGAAGAGGCCGAGCCGATCGGCCTCGGCGATCGTCTCCGCCCGGTCGATCAGCAGCGTCCGCCCGGCCTCGACCGCGAGCCCGACGCAGCCGGCGGCCGACGCGTTGCGGACCGTCCGCGGGCCGATCGCCGGCAGGTCGATGCGGAGATCCTGGTCGTCCTTGGCGCACTTCACCAGCACGGTCGCGGGCAGCGCCCGCTCGCGCCGCCAGAGCCTGAGGTCCCACGGCTTGCGCCCGACGGTGCGGGCGCGGGCGAGCATGCGGTCGGTGCCCTCGGGGCCCTCGACGGCGAGCACGCGGTCGGCCGCGACCACCACCGCCTGGCCGACATCGAAGGCCGAGAGCGCGGTCAGCAGCGCGCGGCCGGTGTCGATCGAGGCTGCGCCGGCCGCGTCCGGCGCGTGGCGGCCGATCGGGCCGGCGGGGCTGAGCAGGTCCGGGGCGACCTCGTGGACGCCGCACACGGTGTGGCCGTTCTCCTCCAGCAGCGCGAGGGCACCGCGGAGCAGCCGGTCGTCGCCGCCATCGGCGAGATTGCGCAGGGCGACCCGGTTGCGGAACGCGGCCGCCGCGTTGAGGATCGCGGCCGGGCTCGGCCGTGCGACGCCGCCGGCCGGCACGATGGTCGCCGGCCCCCAGCCCGCGAGGATGCGCAGGGTCTCGCCGATGTCGAGGAGGTCGACGGTGGCGTCGGCCCGCGCGCGCAAGGGGCGGTCGGTGAACCCGCGCAGCGCCAGCACCTTGAAGGCGCGGCCGGCACGGTCGAGGGAGTGGGCGACCTGCTCGGGCAGGCGCCCGGCGCCCGCGACCAGCACCAGCCTCGCGTCCGGCCGTGCGGGCCGAGGAGCCGACATCGGCGGCCTCAGGCGCCGCCGCCGGAAGCCGCCGTCTCGCGCGGCGTGCAGATCGAGCGCTTGCCGCCGGCGCGGATGAAATCGAGGATCTCGCGCACCGCCGGGTGGCTCTCGAATTCCGAGGCCACGTCCTCGACCCGCTCCATCAGCGTCCCCTCGGGGGCGAAGAGCAGGCGGTAGGCGCGGCGCAGCGCATGGATGTCCTCGCGCGCGAAGCCCCGACGCTGCAGGCCGACGATGTTGAGGCCGGCGAGGTAGGCGCGGTTGCCGAGCACCATGCCGTAGGGGATGCAGTCGTTCTCCAGCCCCGACAGGCCGCCGACGAAGGCGTGCGCGCCGACGCGGGCGAACTGGATCACCGCCGCGCCGCCGCCGAGAATGGCGTAGTCGCCGACGCTGCAATGGCCGGCCAGCATGACGTTGTTGGAGAAGATCACCCCGCTGCCGACGTGGCAATCATGCCCGACATGGGCGTTGGCGAGGAAGGCGCACTTGTCGCCGACCACCGTCTCCAGGCCGCCGCCCGCGGTGCCGGGGTTCATGGTGACGCCCTCGCGGATCAGGCAGTCGGCGCCGATCCGCAGCGTCGAGGGCTCGCCCTTGTATTTCAGGTCCTGCGGCGGGTGGCCGATCGAGGCGAAGGGATAGATCCGGGTGCGGGCACCGATGCGGGTGTCGCCCGCGACGACCGCGTGGCTGACGAGCTCGCAATCGACGCCGAGCACCACCTGCGGGCCGACATGGCAGAACGGGCCGATGCGGCAGCCGTCGCCGATCTCGGCGCCGTCCTCGACGATCGCGCTCGGATGGATCGCGGGCGCGCTCACGCCGTCACCAGCATGGCCCCGATCTCGGCCTCCGCCACGAGGGCGCCGTCGACGCGCGCCTCTCCGCGGAACCACCACATCGTCTTGCGGTGGTTGGTCTTCGTCATGTGGAAGCGGACCTGATCGCCCGGCACCACCGGCTTGCGGAACTTGCACTTGTCGATCGTCATGAAGAACACCTGCTTGGTCTGCACGTTGCTCTGCATGATGTGCCGGCAGCAGATCGCGCCCGCCGTCTGGGCCATGCCCTCGATCAGCAGCACGCCGGGAAACACCGGCATGTTCGGGAAATGCCCGGTGAATTGCGGCTCGTTGACGGTGACGTTCTTGATCCCGATGCAGCTCTCGTCGCCGTCGATCTCGATGATCCGGTCGATCATCAGGAACGGGTAGCGGTGCGGCAGCAGCTCCAGCACCTTCTGGATGTCGGCCGAGCCGAGTTCACGCGCCGTCTCACTCATCGATCTCTTCGATCCTCGCCTCGACGCCGCGCATCCGCGCACGCCCGTCGTCACCGATCCCCGTCCTTTCGACCCAAACGGCGCCCCGACGCAAGCGCGGCGGGCGCACGGGCCGGATCGATCGGCCCTTTCGATCAGCCCTTGTCCGCCGGCTCGTCCCGGCCCGAGCGCTCGGCCAGGCGGGCGAGCGTCGTCAGCTCGCGGAACCAGGCGCGGACCGGCTTGGCCGGCGTGCCGCCCCAGCGGCTGCCGGGCGGCACGTCCCGGTTGACGTTGGAGGAGCCGGCGATCTGCGAGCCGCGGCCGATGCGCAGATGGCCGACGACGCCGACCTGCCCGCCGAGCACGACGTAGTCCTCGAGCGTCGTCGAGCCGGAGATGCCGACGCCCGAGACGATCACGCAGTGGCGGCCGATCACCACGTTGTGGGCGATCTGCACGAGGTTGTCGATCTTGGTGCCCTCGCCGATCACCGTGTCGCGCGAGGCGCCGCGGTCCACCGTGGTGTTGGCGCCGATCTCGACGTCGTCCTGCACGATGACGCGGCCGACCTGCGGCACCTTGAGGTGGGTCGCCCCCATGTGGAAGCCGAACCCGTCCTGGCCGATCCGGGCACCGGGATGGACGATGACGCGGTTGCCGACGAGCGCATGGCTCAGGGTGGCGCCGGCGCCGATCGCGCAGTCCCGCCCGATCCGCACGTTGGGTCCGATGCCGGCGCCGGGGCCGATCACCGTGCCCGCGCCGATCTCGGCGCCGGGGCCGACGACGGCGCCGGGATCGACCGTGACGCCGTCCTCGAGGCGCGCATCGGGGTGGACGTGGGCGCCGGGCGCGATGCCGCGGGCGCCGAACTGCGAGCCCGGGCGAAGCGCATCCGGGTGTAGCCGTCCGAGCAGCACCGCGTAGACGCGGTAGGGATCGCGCAGGACGAGGGTCGCGGTGCCGGCGGGCACGCGCGCGGAAAAGCGCGGGGCGACGAGGCAGATGCCGGCCCGGGTCGCGGCGAGCGCGTCGCCGTAGCGGGCGTTGTCCATGTAGGCGAGGTCGCGCGGCCCCGCGGTCTCGAGCGGCGCGGCGCCGTCGATCCGGTGCGCCGGATCGAAGCCCTCGGGCACGGGCAGGCCGGCCGCCTCGGCGACGAGGCCGAGGGTGAGACCGGGCTGCGGGATGAAGAAGACGGGATCAGGCATGCACGACAACGCGCCGCCCCGGGAAACCCGAGGCGGCGCGCGACCTTTTTTCTCGGATCAGAACCGCGAGCCGCCGGAGAAGCGGAACGCCTGCGTCTGGTCCGCGCCGATGTGGCCGTACTTGCCAAGCGTCGGGACGAACACCTTCAGACCCTCGTCCTTGCTCAGGGCGTAGGCGTAGTCGAAGCGGATCGGGCCGAGCGGCGAGTTCCACAGGATCGAGGCGCCGACCGACGAGCGGATGACGGCCTTGTCGCGGACGTTCACGCATTCCGGCTCGACGCCGATGTTGAAGGCGTTGAAGTTGCACGCGCCGCCGGGCGCGGTGCCGTTGATGAAGTTGTCGCCGTTCACGTCGAACGTGGTGCGGCCGTGATAGCCGAACAGCGTGCCGGCGTCGGCGAAGACCGCGCCCTTCAGGCCGAGATCGCGCGGCACGTAGGGGAGCGGGAACTGGATCTCGAGGGTGCCGCCGACGTAGGTCGAGCCGCCGATGGCGTTGGAGCGGGCGTCGGTGGTGCCGACGTCGCGCGGGCCGATGCCGTTGGGAGCGAAGCCGCGGACCAGCGACGGCCCGAGGAAGAACTGGTCGGTGATGCGCAGCGGGTTGCTGTCCAGCGCCTCGATGTGACCGCCCTGGAGGCGGACGAAGCCGACGACGTCCTCGTAGAGTTCCTTGTAGTACCGGGCGTCGCCGGTGACGCGGAAGAACTTCGAGTCGCCGCCGAGGCCCGCGACGTCGGGCTTCAGCTCGGCGTAGAGGCCGTTGCGGGGCGCGCCGATGACGTCCAGCGTCGAGTAGGCGAGCGTCAGGCCGGCGAGCGAGGTGAGCGTGTTGCCCTGGGAGCCCTTGATCGCGATCGAGGCCTCGCCGTTGTAGGCACAGGCCGGGTACTGGGCCAGCCCGCTGACGTCGCGGCCGTTGAGCTGCGCGCCGTTCGGGTAGACGCTGGTGATGCCCGGGATCGGGTTCGAGCAGTCGTTGTAGGGCTGCTTGATCGAGTTCGGGACCTTCAGCTCGGTGTTGTAGAGCGAGTAGCGCAGGGTCACGCCGAAGGCTTCGGTCACCGGCAGGCCGATACGGAGCTGGCCGCCGTAGACGGTGGTCTCGTAGCGCGAGTACCGGGTCAGGTCGCTGTACTTGTAGAACGCGTCGAAGCCGGCCGCGAGGCGGTAGCCGAGGAAGTACGGCTCGGTAAACGAGAAGTCGACGCCGCGCGAGTACTGGCCGCCGGTACCGGCGACGCGGACGTACTGGCCGCGACCGAGGAAGTTCGACTCGGAGACCGAGACCTCGCCGATGATGCCGTCCTGGGTGGAGTAGCCGCCCGCCACCGAGAACGAGCCCGTGGGCTGATCCTCGACGTCGATGTTGATCACGACGCGGTCGGGCGAGGAGCCGGGCTCGTTCGAGAAGCGGACCTTCTTGAAGAAGCCGAGGCCGTTCAGGCGGCGCTCGGCGCGGTCGGTCAGCACGCGGTTGTAGGCGTCGCCCTCGGCGATATCGAGCTCGCGGCGGATGACGTAGTCGCGGGTGCGGGTGTTGCCGCGGATGTTGATGCGCTCGACGTAGACGCGCGGGCCGTCCTCGACGACGAAGCCGAGGGAGACCTGGTGGGTCGCGCGGTCGCGCTGGCCGGTCGGGCGGACCTGGGCGAAGGGATAGCCGGCCCGGGCGACGTCGTTGGTCAGGCCCGACAGGGTCTTCTCGACGTCCTCGGCGTTGTAGACGTCGCCGACCGTGGTGCGGATCTCGCCGTCGAGGTTCTTCGTGTCGAGGCCCGGCAGGCGGGAATCCACCGCCACGGCGCCGACCGTGTACTGCTCGCCCTCCTCGACCGTGACCGTGATCACCCAGCCGTTGGCGTCCGGGCCCTCGACGTAGCGGGCGTCGGCGTTGACGATGCGGAAGTCGGCGTAGCCCTTGCGCAGGTAGTAGCGGCGGACGAGGTCGAGATCGTTGGCGATGCGATCGGGATCGTAGACGTCGGAGGTCTTGATGAACGACAGGAAGTTCATCTCGGACGAGGAGACCAGCCCCTTCAGCGTCCGCTCGCTCACGGCGTTGTTGCCGACGAAGGTGATCGACACGATGCCGGTCTTATCGCCCTCGTCGATCTGATAGATCACGTCGATCGAGCCGTTGGGCAGGTCGACGGTGCGGTAGGTGACCTTGGCGGTCCCGCGGCCGGCGCGGCGGTAGACTTCCTTGATCCGCGCCATGTCGGACTTGATCACGGCCTCGTTGAAGGCGCCGCGGGCCTTGGCCTCGACCTGCCCTTCGAGCGTGGCCTTCTCGATCTTCTTGTTGCCCTCGAACACGACCCGGTTGATCAGGTTGTTCTCGCGGACCGTCACGACGGTGCGGCCGCCGCTGGCGGCGACCTTCACGTCCGCGAACATGCCGCTGGCGAGCAGGTTGCGGCGGGCTTCCTCGGCGGAGCCCGATGCGGTGCCGGTGACGTAGGAACGGATGGTGTCGGCATCGACGCGGCGGTTGCCCTGAACGACGATCTGCTGGGCCTGCGCGACCCCGGTCAGCGCAATGCCCGCCGCGGCGGCTAGGACGATGGTCCGCTTCACCGACTTGCGCCGGTGCTTCCCCGTCATCGACATCATCTATTCGCCCGTCTGTCTTATCATCGGATCGGGTTCGCACCCGCCACGAGCGACCGTTGACCGGCCGTCCCGTAATACCTGGTCCAAGCGTAGCTCTTAGCGGGATTCCCCTGCCAAGCAAACGGCGCGGGGGGTCCTATGACCGGGATTTTGGGGGCCGTGGCCTTCAGGCCACTTAACGCCCCCGCAAAGTTCCCATCCATTTCGTCGCAGGGTAAACGAACGGTAAATCCCTGCGCCGACACGGAAATCCCGAGCCGTGCCGGATCCGGAAAACGTCTTCGTAACCCTTCCACGGCCTCCCGTCAGGGGACTCGCCGGGGGCCGGTCAGGCGCCGCCGGAGGCCGCCGCGCGCGCAATCGCGGCGGGATTGCGGCGACCGCCTCGTGGGCGGCGCGCGGGGACCGAGCGCGGTGCCGCGCTCAGGTTGCGCGCCAGGAGGCGCCGAGGTTCAGGATGTCGTTCCAGGCCGCGAAGATCATCAGCACCAGCACGAGGGCGAGCCCGACGCGGAAGCCGATCTCCTGGGCGCGCTCGCTCAAGGGGCGGCCGCGCACCACCTCGAAGGCGTAGAACAGCAGGTGGCCGCCATCGAGCAGCGGCACCGGGAACAGGTTGAGCAGACCGATCGAGACCGAGAGCAGCGCGATCAGCCCGATCAGCGCACCGATGCCGCCGACCTTGGCGACCTCGCCGGAGACGCGGGCGATGCCGATCGGCCCGGAGAGCTGGTCGGCGGATTCGCGGCCGGTCACCAGCTTGCCGAGGTAGGAGAAGGTGCGCTGGACCACGAACACCGTCTCGTGCACGCCGAGGCCGAGGGAGGCGACCGGGCCGTAGGTGACGAGCTTCGCCTCGGAGGCGGCCGGCGAGCGGATGCCGAGGCGCCCGATGCGGTGGCGGCCGAACTTGGTGCTCTCCTCGTAGACCGACGGCGTCGCGACGATCGGCACGTCGGCCCCGGCCCGCTCGACGACGAAGTTCAGCGGCGTTCCGGCGCTGCCGGTGACGATGCGGTACATCGTGTTGAAATCGGGGATCGGCTCGCCGTCGATGCTCTTCACGAGGTCGCCGGTCTGGAAGCCGGCCTGCGCCGCCGCGCTGCTGGGATCGATCGCCGAGACCCGGGCCGGCAGCTCGAGACGGCCGCCGAGCCAGATCGCGCCGGCGAACAGCAGGATCGCGAGGATGAAGTTCGCCACCGGGCCGGCGACGACGATCGCCGCGCGCTTGGCCACCGGCTGGGTCGGGAAGCTGATCGCCCGCTCCTGCGGCGTCATCCGCGCGATGGTGTCGGCATCCGGAATGCTGGCGCCGTTGGCGTCGCCGTGGAACTTGACGTACCCGCCGAGCGGGATCGCGCAGAGCTTCCAGCGGGTGCCGTGGCGGTCGTTGAAGCCGACGAGCTCCGGCCCGAAGCCGATCGAGAACGCGTGGACGCCGACGCCGCACCAGCGTCCGACGAGGAAGTGCCCCATCTCGTGGACGAAGACCACGACGGTCAGCACGAACAGGAACGGGATCACCGCACCGAAGAAGCCGGTGGCCGTGCCGCCCATCGCGGTCAGGAAATCCATGCGTCGATCCTCGGGCCGCGATCGGGCCTTGCACTCCGCTCTAGCAGATCGGGGCGGTGGTGATCCAACGCAAACCTGCGCCGACGAAACGCCAGCGTGGCACGAGCGCGCGGCGCCGGCGATGCGGGCGCGGCTCGAACCCGCCTTTTCCCCGCTATCCCCCCGCCCCCGCCTCGCCTGCCCGTCAGTGCCCGCCTCCCCCGGCGGCCGCCGCCGCGGGCCTGCGGATCAGGGGCGTGGCCAGCGCCATCAGCAGGAACAGGCCGGTGAGAACGAGGAACACGTCCTCGAAGCTCATCACCAGCCCCTGCATCCGCACGGTGTTGGTCAGCGCCTTCAGGGCCATCTTCTCGGCGTCGCCGCCGGTCGCCTCGAACTGGCGGCGCATCGCGTCGAGGCGCTCCAGGGCCGCGCCGTTGGCCCAGGTGAAGCGTTCGTGCAGGCGCTCGAGGTGCAGGTCCCAGCGATCGTTGAGCAGGGTGTTGATCAGCGCGAGCCCGACCGCGCCGCCGAGGTTCCGCGTGAGGTTGTAGAGGCCGGACGCGTTCTTGATCCGGGCCGGCGGCAGGGTGCCGAGCGCGATGTTGTTGATCGGGATCATGCACAGCATCAGCGAGCAGCCGCGCAGGACCTGCGGCCACAGCAGCTCCCAGAAGTCCCAATCCTTGGTCAGCCCGGTGACGATCCAGGTCCCGGCGGCGAAGCCCGAGAACCCGATCGCCATCAGGATGCGCGGGTCGACCTTGCCGGAGAACCGCCCGGCGATCGGCGCGGTGGCGAACATGCACAGGCCCGAGACGAACATCGTCTCGCCGATCTGCAGCGCCGAGTAGCCGCGGATCCGCGCGAGGTAGACCGGGTAGAGGTAGGTCAGCCCGTAGAGGCCGATGCCGAGGACGAAGCTCGCCGCGCAGCCGGCGGCGAAGTTGCGGTCGGCGAAGGCGCGCAGGTCCACGATCGGCTGCTTCGCGGTGAAGACCCGCCAGAAGAAGCCGACCGCCGAGACCGTGCCGATGACGCTGCAGATCGCCACCGCGTCGTCCTGCAGCCAATCGTGGTTCGGCCCCTCCTCGAGCACGTATTCGAGGCAGCCGAGGAAGCCCGCCATGCCGGCGAGCCCGTACCAGTCGAAGCTCCTGAACAGGTCGAGGTTCGGCTCGTCGAAGTCGACGAGGAAGAAGGTCGAGACCGTGACGGCGATGCCGGGCACCACGTTGATCAGGAACAGCCAGTGCCAGGAGCCGAGGTCCGTCAGGTAGCCGCCGACCGTCGGGCCGATGGTCGGCGCCAGCGTCGCCACGAGGCCGATCATCGGCGAGACGATCGAGCGCTTGGACGGCGGGAAGATCGTGAAGGCGGAGGCGAACACCGTCGGGATCATGCCGCCGCCGATGAAGCCCTGCAGCGCGCGCCAGACGATCATCGCGTCGATCGAGGAGGCGGTGGCGCACATCACGCTCATCAGCGTGAAGCCGCCGGCCGAGATCACGAACATCCACCGGGTCGAGAGCACCCGCGAGAGGGTGCCCGAGAGCGGGATCGAGATCACCTCGGCGATCAGGTAGCTGGTCTGGACCCAGGGGATCTCGTCGCCCGACGCCGAGAGGCCGGCCTGGATCTCGTTGAGCGAGGCCGAGACGATCTGGATGTCCAGGATCGCCATGAACATCCCGAACACCATGCACAGGAACGCCACCATCCGGCGGCGGTCGAGCAGCGGCTCGGCCGTCGCGGAGGGCGACGCCGCGGGGATGGGGGCTCGGCCGGGGCCGGCGGCGGCGGTCGCGGCCATGGCGGTCAGTCCTGCTTATGCGCGGTCCGCAGGAGCGGCGCGTCGGCGCCGTCGCGGGTGTCGATGCGGACCGTCACCGACAGGCCGGGCCGGAGCAGGCCCTCGGCGGCGACGTCGGCCGGCACCTTCACCCGCACCGGCAGGCGCTGGACGATCTTGGTGAAGTTGCCGGTCGCGTTGTCGGGCGGCAGCAGGCTGAACACCGAGCCCGAGGCGGGCGAGAGCGACTCGACCTCGCCCGCGATCTCGCGGTCGGGATAGGCGTCGACCTCGATGCGCACGTGCTGCCCGGGGCGGACGCGCACGAGCTGGGTCTCCTTGAAGTTCGCATCGATGCGGACGCTCTTGAGCGGCACCAGGGCGGCGACGCGCGAGCCCGGCGCGACGTAGGCGCCGGCCTCCACCGCCTTGTTGCCGACGACCCCGTCGAACGGCGCCCGGATCGTCGAGAAGGCGACGTCGCGCTTGGCGCGGTCGACGGCCGTGCGCAGCTCGGCCGCGAGGCTCTCGGCCTCGCGCTGCTGGGCGTGCAGAACCTCGACGTTGGCCTTGGCCGCGATCAGACCGGCCTCGGCGCCCTTGACCGCGGCATCGGTGCGGTCGCGGTCGGCCTTGGCCTGGTCGAGGCGGGATTTCGCGACGTAGTCGGCCTGCATCTGGGTCGCGCGGTTGTAGTCGGCGAGCGCCCGCACCGCGTCGGCCTTGGTCGCGTCGATCTGGGCGGCCATCTGCACGACCTGCGCCTGCGCCGCCTCGGCCTGCCGGCCGATCCGCACGATGGTGCTCTCCTGGGTCGCGAGCTTGTCCTGCGCCGCCTGCTGCGCGAGCCGGTAGTCGCCGTCGTCGAGCCGGGCGATCACGTCGCCCTTCTTGACCGACTGCCCGTTCACCACCGGGACGGCTTCGAGGTAGCCGGAGATCTTGGCGGCGAGCACCGAGATGTCCGCCTGCACGTAGGCGTCGTCGGTCGAGACGAAGAACCGCCCGACGGTCCAGTACTGCCAGCCCTGGTAGCCGCCCCCGGCCAACGCCGCGCAGAGCAGGCCGGCCAGGACGAGCGTCTTGCGCGAGCGCTTCCCGACCACCGGGGCCTCGGCGGGAGCCGGGACGTGGGGCGAGGCCGCGGCCGCCTTCGGCGTGGCGCGCGGCGCCTCGGCGCGCTCGTCCCGCACGGCGTCGGCCGCTTCGGCCGCATCGATCCGGTCGCCATCCTCGCGCAACGACATGCCCGAAATCCCAGCTTGAAACTTGCTGACCGAACGGTTCGGTCATCGACCAGGACGATTGACGTCCGTCGCTCCGACGCAGTAGATATCATTGACCGAACGGTTCGGTCAATCAGGATCGCCAAGATGCCCGCGACCTCCGCGACGCTGGAACGAGACGCCGTCACGCCCGAGAGCGACAAGCGCCGCCAGATCCTCGACGGCGCGCGCCAGGTCTTCATGGGCGCGGGCTTCGACGGCGCGAGCATGGGCGAGATCGCTCGCACGGCCGGCGTCTCGAAGGGCACGCTCTACGTCTACTTCGACAGCAAGGAGGCGCTGTTCGAGGCGCTGACCCTGGAGGAGAAGCGGGGCTTGGCCGAGGCCCTGTTCCTGCTGGATGCCGACGACCCCGACGTCGCCGCGGTGCTGACGCGGCTCGGCACCACCTACCTCATCGAGATGGTGCGGCCCGAGCACGTGGCGGTGATCCGCATGGTGATCGGCGCCTGCGAGAAGTTCCCGCGCTTCGGGCAGGCCTTCTTCGAGGCCGGCCCGGCGATGGGCGTGACGCGGCTCACCGCCTACCTCGACGCGCAGGTGGCGGCCGGGCGCCTGAACGCGGCGGACACGAACCTCGCCGCCAAGCACTTCCTGCATCTCTGCCAGGCCGGCCTGCTGACGCGCCTGCTGTTCCACGCCGGCGATCCGGTGACGCGGGAGGAGATCGACTATCGCATCCGCGAGGCCGTGCGGGTGTTCTTCGCGGGCTACGGCCCGGGGCGCTGAGGCACGCCCTTCGCTCCCGACGACGTGCGGATGCGGCCAGGCCTCGACTCGGAGCACCCTTCCCTCCCCCGCTCAAAGGGGGGAGGGAAGGCGCGGTGCGGATCGGAAAATCCGTCGCGCTCAGCCGGCCGCGCGCATCCGCGGCAAAGCGGCCGTGCTCCAGGCCCGCACCTCGGCGTCGATCGCCAGGGCCTCCTCGACGCCGTCGGGGGCGGTGCGGTGGATCCCCGCGAAATGCGCGATCGCGCGCTCGACGAGGTCGGCGATTCCGTAGAACGGGATCGCGCCGGCGATGAAGGCCGCCACCGCGATCTCGTTGGCCGCGTTCATCACCGTCGGCGCCGCGCCGCCCTCGGCGAGCGCCGCGCGGGCGATCCGCAGGCACGGGAAGCGCGCCTCGTCGGCGGCCTCGAAGGTGAGGCTGCCCAAAGCCACGAGGTCGAGGGACCGGCCGCGGGCGATGGTCAGGCGGTCGCCGAGGCCGAGGCAGTGCGAGATCGGCACGCGCATGTCGGGCAGCGCCAGCTCGGCGGTGACGGCGCCGTCGAGCCAGTAGATCATCCCGTGGATCACCGATTGCGGATGCACCACCACGTCGAGGCGGCCCGGCTCGATGCCGAACAGGTGGTGCGCCTCGATCAGCTCCAGCCCCTTGTTCATCAGGGAGGCGGAATCGATGTTGATCTTCATCCCCATCGACCAGGTCGGGTGGGCGGCGGCCTCCGCCGGCGAGGCGGCGGCGATGCGCTCGCGCGTCCAGGTCCGGAACGGGCCGCCGGAGGCGGTGATCATCATGGTGCGCACATCTTCCAGCGGCCGGCCGGCCATCGCCTGGCTGAGCGCGTCGTGCTCGGAATCCATCGGCAGGATGGTCGCGCCGTAGCGCTTGGCGTCGCGCATGAAGGCGTCGCCGGCGCAGACCAGGCTCTCCTTGTTGGCGAGCGCGACCTGCCGCCCGAGGCGGAGCGCCTCGTGGGTCGGCTTCAGGCCGGCGGCCCCGCTGATCGCCGCGACGACGATGTCGGCCTCCTGCGCCACCGCGTCGAGCACCGCCGCCTCGCCCGCCCCGGACGGGATGCCGGAGCCCGACAGCGCCTCGGCGAGCGCCGCGCCGGCGGCCGGATCGGCGAGCGCGGCGAAGCGCGCGCCGGTCTCGCGCGCGACCTTGGCCAGGGCCGCCGCATCGCGGCCGCCGACCACGGCGCCCACCCGGAAGCGATCCGGGTGCTGGGCGAGGAGGTCGGTGGTCGAGCGGCCGATCGAGCCCGTGGCGCCCAGGATGGTGACGGTGTGGGTCACGGCGAAAAACTCCGTCAGGCCGCGAGGCGGCGCAGGATCAGGTACAGGCCGGCGAGCAACGCGACCGCGAAGAACCCGTCGAGCCGGTCCATCACCCCGCCATGGCCGGGAATGGACTTGCCGGAATCCTTGACGCCGTAGCGGCGCTTCAGGGCCGATTCGACGAGGTCGCCCCCCTGGCTCAGGACCGAGGCGACGGCGCTGGCGAGCCCGACCCAGACGAGGCCGGTCTCGGCGAGCGGGCTCCAGCCCTGCGCCCGGGCGAGCGCGACGACCGCGAGACCGGCGGCCACCGCGCCCGCGAGCCCGCCGAGCGCGCCGGACCACGTCTTCTTCGGCGACACCCGCGGCATCAGCTTCGGCCCGCCGAGCGTCCGGCCGGTGAAGTAGGCCACCACGTCGGTCGACCACACCACGGCGAACATCCAGGCCGGCCCGAGGATGCCGATCGCCGGCGCGTCGCGGAGCGCCACCGGCACCAGGGCGACGACCGCGCCGCCGAACAGGGCGCCGAGCGCCCGCAGGCGCCCGGCCGCCCCCTCCGCCACCACCACGCACAGCACGGCGCCGAGCGCTAGGAGCACCGGCACCGCGTAGGTCGGCGCGTCGCCCTCGAAGCATGCCGCCGCCAGGATCAGCGTGCCGGCGACGATGGCCAGCAGCGCGCGCCGCGGCGTCGTCCGGCTCATGCCGATCCATTCGGCGGCGCCGACGATCCCGGCGGCGAGCCAGATCACGGCGAAGGCCCAGCCGCCGACCACCAGGGCCGCCACGACGATCGCCGCCAGCACGAGCCCGGAGACCACGCGCAGGCCGAACTCGCGGTTCGCGAACGGGTTCTTCCGCGCGCCGACCGCCCTGTCGTCGGCGGCCATCACCGCGCCCTCGAACCGTCGGTCCGCGCGGATGCAAGGCGCGCAGAGTGCTTCCCGTCCACGCGTCCCCTCTCCGTCACGTCGCCGGCCCCGGGGCAGCCGGCCCGGTCTAGCGTTTCCTCACAGGTCGGCGCAGGCACCGTCACGCCCCCTCCCCTCGGGAGCGGGGCCAAGGCCGCCTCACACCTGCATGATTTCCTTTTCCTTGGACGCCAGCACCCCGTCGACCTCGGCGATGTGCTGGTCTGTGACCTTCTGCACTTCCGTGGCCTGGCGCTTCTCGTCGTCCTCGGAGATGGCGCTGTCCTTGAGCAGCTTCTTGAGGTGGTCGAGCCCGTCGCGGCGCACGTGGCGGACCGCGACGCGGGCCTCCTCGGTGTACTTGTGCGCGACCTTGACCATCTCCTTGCGGCGCTGCTCGTTCATCTCGGGGATGCGCAGGCGGATGGTCTGGCCTTCCGTCTGCGGATTGAGCCCGAGATCGGATTCGCGGATCGCCTTCTCGACGGCCGTGACCATGCCGCGGTCCCACACCGAGATCGACAGCAGGCGCGGCTCGGGCACGCTCACGGTGGCGACCTGCGCCATCGGCATCGATGCGCCGTAGGCGTCGACCTGGATCGGGTCGAGGATGCTCGGCGTCGCGCGGCCGGTGCGCAGCGAGCCGAGATCCTTGGAGAGCGCCGTGACCGCGCCCTGCATGCGGCGCTTGATGTCGGCGAGGTCGAAGTCCGGTGTAGCCATTGTCTCAGAGTTCCCGAAACGTCTTCACTGTTCGTCGGTCGAGCCGGCCCGCCGGGCCGGAGCGCGTCGGCGCCTCAATGAACGAAATCCCGTGAGGCCGCAAACCGCAACGCCCCTCAGGGACGCCCGCCGTCCTCAGGGCACGACCAGGGTCGAGGGCGCGTCCCCGGTGAGGATCGCGGTGATCGAGGAGGGCGGGTGCACCGAGCCGACCACGATCGACAGCCGGCTCTCGCGGGCGAGCGCGAAGGCGGCGGTGTCCATGATCTTGAGGTCGCGGGCGATCGCCTCGTCGTGGGTGATGCGGTCGTAGCGGGTCGCCTCCGGATGGGTCTTCGGGTCGGCCGAGTAGACGCCGTCGACCTGCGTCGCCTTCAGGACCGCGTCGCAGCGGAGCTCGGCCGCGCGCAGCACGGCGGCGGTGTCGGTGGTGAAGAACGGGTTGCCGGTGCCGCCGGCGAGCACGACCACCTGGCCCTTGTCGAGGTGGTGCAGGGCCGGCTGGCGCGCGTAGGTCTCGCAGATCGTCGGCATCGAGACCGCCGACATCGTGCGCGCGGGGACGCCGGCCGCGTTGAGCGCGGTCTCGAGCGCGAGCGAGTTCATCACCGTGGCCATCATGCCGAGCGAGTCGCCGGTGGCCCTGTCGATGAACCCGGCCTGCGAGATCCGCGCGCCGCGGATCATGTTGCCGCCGCCGACCACCAGCGCGACCTCGATCCCGGCCTCGATGGCGCGGGCGATGTCCTCGGCGAGGCCCGCCAGCGTCGGCGGATGGAGCCAGTACCCGTCGGGGGCGGCCAGCGCCTCGCCCGAGAGTTTCACCAGCACCCGGCGAAACGGCGTCGTCTCCGGCATCGTCCACCTCATAGGGTCCGGCGACACGGCCGAACCTGATCCAGAACCGAGGGGCTTCTACGTCAGGCCGCCCGGGACCGTCGAGGCCCCGGAGACCGCTCTCCGCGGAGCGGCTGCGAAAAATCGGTTGCCGGCCTCGGATGTCGCCTTTTTGGAGGTACGGGATTTCCGTATCATTGGTACGATGAGCGAGCCGTTCGATCCCGGCAAGGATGCGATCAACCGCGAACGGCACGGCCTGTCGCTCGCGTTCGGCGACAGGATCATGGCGGACGAGGCCCACCCGATCATTCCCTCCGTCCGGCCGCAGGACGGCGAGGAACGTTTCAAGGCCATTGGTCTGGTCGAGGGCAAACTCCACGCGGCCGTGTTCACCTGGCGAAACGGGCGGCCACGGTTCATCTCTGTGAGGCGAAGCAATGCCGGTGAAGGACGAGCCTACGATCCTGGCCTCTGAGACCAGCGACCCGGAGGATTTCGATGTCCCCGCGACGGCTTTGGATCGGGCGCAGAAGGCCCGGCTGATCCGGATGGCGCGCACGACGCTGGGCCTTTCGCAAGCCGCGTTCGCCCTCAGGTTCCGTGTCCCGCTCGGAACCCTGCGCGATTGGGAACAGGCTCGGACCACGCCTCCCGATTTCGCGGTCGCCTACGTTCGCGTCATCGCCCGGCATCCGGACATGGTCGCCGCAGCCATGGCTTGAGCGAGACGCCGGCGGCTTCGTCGGGGGCCGGAACGCGAAGAGCCCCGGCCTTGCGGCCGAGGCTCCTCGGAAGAACCTATCATGTCGCTCAGCGCGACATGACTCAGCGCAACTTGGCTCAGCGCGACATGGCGGCGACTTCGGAGGCGAAGTCGGGGCCCTCTTCCTTCTCGATGCCATCGCCGAGCGCGTAGCGCACGAAGCCAGTGAGCGCGACCGGGGCGCCGGCCTTGCCGGCGGCCTCCTTGATCACCTGGGTGATCGTCTTCGAGCCGTCGTGCACGAAGGGCTGCTCCAGGAGGGTGACCTCCTTGTAGTAGCTCTTCAGGCCGCTCTCGACGATCTTCGCCATCACGTGGTCGGGCTTGCCGGCGTTCTTCTCGCGCAGGATGTTCGACTCGCGCTCCAACGTGGCGGCGTCGACGCCGGAGGCGTCGAGCGCCACCGGGTTGGTGGCGGCGACGTGCATCGCGATCTGGCGGCCGAGCGTCGACAGGTATTCGACGTCGCCCTCCGACTCGAGCGCGACCAGCACGCCGATCTTGCCGAGGCCTTCGGAGATCTGGCCGTGGACGTAGCTCGCGATCACGCCCTTGGGCACGTCGAGCTTGGCGACGCGGCGCAGGTTCATGTTCTCGCCGATGGTGGCGATGAGGTTCTGCAGCTTCTCCGAGACGGTCTCGCTGCCGCCGGGGAAGTGCGCGGCCTGGAGGCTGTCCAGGGTGCCGTCGGAATCGAGCGCCATCTTGGCGGCTTCGCGGGCGAAGGCCTGGAAGGCGTCGTTGCGGGCGACGAAGTCGGTCTCGGAATTCACCTCGACGATGGCGGCGTGGTGTCCGGAGGACTCCACGGCGACGAGGCCCTCGGCGGCGACGCGGCCGGCCTTCTTGGCGGCCTTGGCGAGGCCCTTGGTGCGGAGCCAGTCGACGGCGGCCTCGAGGTCGCCCTGCGTCTCGTTGAGCGCGCCCTTGCAGTCCATCATGCCCGCGCCGGTCTTCTCGCGGAGTTCCTTCACCATCGCGGCGGTGATGTTGGCCATGGCCGGTCCTTTCGTCATCTCAGATGAGAGGAGCCCGACGTCCAGGGGTGAACGCCGGGCCCGAATGTGGTGGTGCGGATCACGGCGCCCCGGATGGGGCCGCCGCGATCCCGGCGGGCGATCAGGCGGCGGCCTGGGCCTCGACGAAGCCGCGGGCCTGGGCGACCCAGCCGTCGCGGCCGAAGCGGTCGTTGAGCTTCAGGTCGGCGTCGACCTTGGCGACGTCTTCCGGGCTCATCGCGGCGATCTGCCAGTAGTGGTAGATGCCGGCGTCGTTGAGCTTCTGCACGATCTGCGGGCCGGCGCCGTGGAGCTTGGACAGGTCGTCCGGCGCGCCGCGGGGGGCGGCGAGCAGCTCGAAATGCTCGGTCGACTCGGCGAGCATCGCGACGTCGGCCGGATCGAGGGCCCCCGACTCCACCGAGACGGCGGCGGCCTCGTCCGACGGAAGCTCCTCGGCCATCGGCTCCTCGGAGGCGCCGAGGTCGACGCCCGACGAGCCCTGGCCGCGCGAGATGCCGTCGATGGCGGCGCGGGCGATCAGGTCGCAGTAGAGCGCGATGGCGCGGCCAGCGTCGTCGTTGGCCGGGACGACGTAGGTGATGCCGTCCGGGTTGCAGTTGGTGTCGACGATCGCGGCCACCGGGATCCCGAGGCGCTGGGCCTCCTTGATCGCGAGCTGCTCCTTGTTGGTGTCGATCACGAACAGCAGGTCGGGCACGCCGCCCATGTCCTTGATGCCGCCGAGCGCCTTCTCGAGCTTGTCCTTCTCACGGGACAGCATCAGGCGCTCCTTCTTGGTGAGGCCCGGGCCGCCGGTGTCGAGGGTCTCGTCGACCTTGCGCAGGCGCGAGATCGAGCCGGAGATGGTCTTCCAGTTGGTCAGCATGCCGCCGAGCCAGCGGGAGTTGACGTAGTACTGGGCCGAACGCTTGGCGGCCTCGGCGATCGTGTCGGCCGCCTGGCGCTTGGTGCCGACGAACAGCACGCGGCCGCCCTTGGCGACCGTGTCGCTCACCGCCTGCAGTGCGGTGTGCAGCGCCGGCACCGTCTGGGCGAGGTCGATGATGTGGATGTTGTTGCGGGTGCCGAAGATGTAGGGCTGCATCTTCGGGTTCCAGCGGTGCGACTGGTGCCCGAAATGGGCGCCGGCCTCGAGGAGCTGGCGCATGGTGAAATCGACGGCCATGAGTCTTTCGCTTTCTTTCCGGTTATGCCGCCGCGGAGGTAGCGACCGGCCGACGGATCGGCCGATCACCGGAAACGCCCCATTCAGGCATGGGGCCGGCTCCGCGTGTGGAATGGGCGGGGCCTTAGCAGAGGTTGGCCGCCAGGGCAACGGTATCGCCGGGGCGCCGGAAACCCCAGGCAGCGGACTCGAGGCCGGGATCAGGCGGCGGAAAAGACGTTCGCCACGTCCGCCGCGTCCATCACCCGATACGCCCCCGCCGGCAGGTCCGCCGGCAGGGCGAGGCCGCCGATCCGGTCGCGATGGAGCGCGGTGACGTGGTTGCCCATCGCCGCGAACATGCGGCGGACCTGATGATAGCGGCCCTCGTGCAGGGTCACGGTGGCATGCGTCGCGTCCTCGGCGGAGAAGCCCACCGGCAGGAGCGGCTTGTCGTCGTCCTCCAGCACCAGGGTGCCGGCGGCGAGGATTGCGCCCTCGTCGCCCCTCAGCGGACGGTCGAGCGTCACGTGGTAGCGCTTGGCCACGTTGGCCTTGGGCGCGATGATCCGATGCAGCAGCGCACCGTCGTCGGTGAGCAGCAGCAGGCCCGAGGTCTCCTTGTCGAGGCGGCCGACGGTGGAAAGCGCCGGGTCGCGGCGGCGCCAGCGCTCGGGCAGGAGCCCGTAGACCAGCGGGCCGGCCTCCTTGTGCGAGCAGGTGACGCCGAGCGGCTTGTGCAGCATCAGCGCGAGGCCGGGGGGCGGGTCGATGCCCGCGCCGTCGACGGCCAGACGCGTGGGCAGGTCCGGCGTCACGGCGATGCGGGCGCCCGCGTCGGCGAGGGCCGCGCCGTCCAGAACGATGCGTCCGGCCCGCGCCAGGGCGGCGATCTCGCGGCGCGAGCCGTAGCCGAGGTTGGCCAGCAGCTTGTCGAGCCGGGCGGTCGGGGCCTTGGCGCTCATTTGCGCGCCTCGAACACCTTGTAGCCGTGGGCGGACGCCTTCACCGTCACGGCCTTGAAGGCCTCGGCGAGCACGCGCTCGTAGGGCAGGTGCGCGTTGGCCGTCAGCCACAGGCTGCCGCCGGGGCGCAAGGCCTCCGCGGCACGGCGGATGAAGACCTGCCCGAGCTTCTGGTCCTCGGCGCCGCCGTCGTGGAACGGCGGGTTGGTCACCACGAAGTCGAGGCGCGTCAGGCCGGGATCCGCCGCGCGGATGTCGGCCCAGCGGATGGTGCTGCGCGGGTCGCCGACGTTGCGGCGCGCCATCTCGACGGCGCGGCGGTCGATGTCGATCAGCGTCAGCGCGGTGACGGCGGGCGAGGCCAGCACCGCGCGCGCCAGGATGCCGAGGCCGCAGCCGAAATCGGCGCCGCCGCCCTTCAGCGCCGGCAGGGTCGCGAGCAGAAGCGCGCTGCCGGGATCGAGCCGGTCCCACGAGAAGATGCCGGGCTGCGTGCACAAGGAAAGGTTGTCGATGTGGCGCGGTGCCCCCTCCTCCAGCGCGGCGGCCAGCGGCAGGTCGCCCTCGGGCCGGACGACGCGGCAGATCCGGTGATGGCGACGGGCCTCCTCGGCGCTGGTGCAGCCGAGATCCGTCAGCTCGCGCGCCAGCCGCGCGCCGCCCCGATCCTTCGGGGCCATCGTCAGGAGCTCGCCGCCGGGCCGCAGCGCCCGCAGCGCCTGCGCCAGCACGAAGCGGCGTTCCACGGTGCCGGGCGGCGCCAGCATCCGAACCTGCGCGAGGCTCGCATCCGCGCAATCCTCCAGCCGGGCGGACCCGGGAACGAGGGGCGAGAGCTGGACGGCATCCGGCGGAATCTCGGCGAGCTCGGCCGGCGGCAGGCCGTAGACGGCGTCGGAGATGGCGGTTTCGGGCATGGGTGAGGGAATTTCGGGACCGGGCCGCCGAAGCGGCCTTGGAAAATGGGGAAACGCCGCGCCTTGGGCGACCCCGCGCGAGCGGTTCGGGGGGCGGCCGGATCGGCACGGGGAGCCCGGCGCATCAACACGCGGTTTCGCGCGATTCGAGAAGCCGGAAACCGAAACGGATCAGCCGCGCGGGAATTCCAGGCCCATCTCGCGGTAGCGGGCCGGGTCGTCGGCCCAGTTCTCGCGCACCTTCACGTGCAGGAACAGGTGGACCGTGGTCTCGGCGACCTCGGCGATCTCGCGGCGGGCCGCCGTGCCGATCGCCTTGATGGTCTGGCCGTCCTTGCCGAGCACGATCGAGCGCTGGCTCTCGCGCTCGACGAAGATGGTCTGCTCGATCCGCACCGAGCCGTCCTTGCGCACCTGCCACTGGTCGGTCTCGACGGTGGAGCGGTAGGGCAGCTCCTCGTGCAGCCGATCGTAGAGCTTTTCGCGCGTGATCTCGGAGGCGAGCATGCGGATGGGGGCGTCCGAGACCTGGTCCTCCGGGTAGAGCCAGGGGCCGGAGGGCATCAGCTTGGCGAGCGCCTGCTTGAGCGTGGCGATGCCGTCGCCGTTCAGCGCCGAGATCATGAAGGTGTCGGCGAACGGGATGCGCTTGTTCAAGTCCTCGGCGAGCGCGAGCAGCTTCTCGCGCAGGATCAGGTCGATCTTGTTGAGGATCAGGATCTTGTGGCGGCGCACGTCCGGCAGGCGCGCCAGGATCGTCTCCAGCTCCTCGTCGATCCCCTTGCGCGCGTCGACCAGCAGGCAGACCGCGTCGGCGTCGGCCGCCCCGCTCCAGGCGGAGTGGACCATCGCCCGGTCGAGCCGGCGCTTGGGCTGGAAGATGCCGGGGGTGTCGACCAGCACCACCTGGGCCGAGCCCTCGATCAGGATGCCGCGCACCAGCGCCCGCGTGGTCTGGACCTTGCGCGAGACGATCGAGACCTTGGTGCCGACGAGGCTGTTCAGGAGCGTCGACTTGCCGGCGTTCGGCACGCCGATCAGCGCGACGAAGCCGGCCTTGGCATCGGCCGGGGTGCCCGGCAGCAGGCTCGGGGGGGCGCGCTCCGGCACCGCCTCGAATTCGTCCCGCGGGCCGTCCTCGGGTTCGTCGTGGGGCATCGCGCTCATGTCCGGTCCTCGCTCGGCCGCTCGCCGGCCCCCTGGCCGGCATCCCGCCCTGCCCCGTCTCCGCCCGGGCCGGCGCCGTCGCCGATGCCCTCGCGCGCCAGCACGGTGCGGGCGGCGTCCTGCTCGGCGAGGCGCTTCGACGGCCCCTCGCCGACCCCCGGCTCGAGCCCTTCGACGCGGGCGGCGATGCGGAAATGCGGCGCGTGGTCGGGGCCGGAGCGCTCGACGACGTCGTAGGCCGGAATCGCGAGGCCGCGGCCCATCGCCCATTCCTGCAGCGCCGACTTCGCGTCGCGGCCGCGCGGCGCGCCGGTCGGCTCGGCCGGGCGGAAGGCGGATTCGATCAGCGCCCGGGCGGCCTCGTAGCCGGCATCCATGTAGACCGCGCCGAGGATCGCCTCGCAGACGTCGGCCAGGATGGTCTGGTTGCGGCGGCCGCCGCCCAGGACCTCGCCCTGCCCGAGGACGAGGTGCGGGCCGACGTCCCAGGCGGTGGCGACGGCGGCGCAGGTCTCGCGCCGGACCAGCCCCGCCAGCCGGCGCGAGAGGTCGCCCTCGTCGGCCTGCGGAAAGGCGGCGTAGAGCCGGTCGGCGATGGCGAGGCCGAGGACGCGGTCGCCGAGGAATTCGAGGCGCTGATAGCTGCCGGCGCGGCCCGCCGCCTTGCTCACATGCGTCACCGCGCGGGCGAGCAGCGACGGATCGGCGAAGCTGTGGCCGATGCGCGCCTCCAACACCGACAGGTCGGGCTTCGGGCGGGTGATGCGCCGTGCGCGGGCGGAGGGGCGCGCCTCGTCGGGCAAGGCGGGGGTCAGTGGATCGTCGAGAACAGGCGGCCCCAGCGCACGTGGGCCGGCCAGTTCCAGATCTGCCAGGCGGGCGTGCCCTCGTCGATCGAGAAGAAGATCATCTCGGCGCGGCCGACGAAGTTCTCGAACGGGACGTAGCCGACGTTGGCGAGGTCGCGCGAGTCGGTGGAGTTGTCGCGGTTGTCGCCCATCATGAAGAAGTGCCCCGGCGGCACGGTGTAGAGCTCGGTCTTGTCCCAGAACCCGTTGTCGCCGTCGCGCTCGATCGTGTGGTGCACGACGCCGTTCGGCAGCGTCTCGTTGTACTGCGGCACCTTGGTCGCCTGGCCGTACGGGTCGATGGTCTCGTAATCGGCGATGCGCTCGCGCTTGACCGGCTTGCCGTTGATGTTGAGCACGCCGTCGATCATCTGGATCTTGTCGCCGGGCAGGCCGATCACCCGCTTGATGTAGTCGGTGGCGTTGTCCTTGGGCAGCTTGAACACCGCGATGTCGCCGCGCTTCGGCTCGGCGGCCCAGATGCGCCCCTCCGCCTTGGTCGGCAGGTATTCGCTCAAGGGCAGCGAGTACTTCGAGTAGCCGTAGGAATATTTCGACACGAACAGGTAGTCGCCGATCAGCAGCGTCGGGATCAACGATCCCGAGGGGATGTTGAACGGCTGGAACAGCAGCGTGCGCACCACCAGCGCGATGAGCAGCGCCTGGATCCCGACCTTCAGGGTCTCGCGGATGCTGGCCCAGGTCCCCGGTTGCGCCCGGACCTCGTGTTTGCCGTCCCGATCCAAGCGCGCGCGTTCCATCTGTCGATCCGTCTGGGACGAGGCCGACGGCCCGCGCGGGCGCTGCCCGCGGCGCCCCACCGTGTCCGTTGCGTCGCGGCGGTCTAGACCAAGCCGGGTTCCCCCGCAACGCGGCGGGAGGTGGCGTCAACCCCGCCCGGTGCCCTCCGGCACGGCCTCGATGATCACGAAAGCTTGTGCCATCGGCGGGTCGTCGGTGAGGGTGACGTGCAACCGCGCCGCGTGCCCGGCCGGCAGCATCGCGGCCAGCCGGTCCAGGGCTCCGCCGGTGAGATGCAGCGTCGGCTGCCCGCCGGGCAGGTTCACGACCTCCATGTCGCGCCAGAACACCCCGTGCGCGAGGCCGGTGCCGAGCGCCTTGGCGCAGGCCTCCTTGGCGGCGAAGCGCCTTGCGTAGGACGGCGCGCGGGCCGCCTTGCGGTCGCACCGGGCCCGCTCGCCGTCGGTGAACACCCGGTGCGTGAAGCGCTCGCCGAAGCGCGCGAGCGAGCGCTCGATCCGGCGGATGTCGCAGAGGTCGGAGCCGATCCCGAGGATCATCGGCCCCGGCTCCCCGCCCGGGCCGCCTCCATCGCCGCGCGCATGTCGCGGATCGCACGGGGCAGCCCGACGAAGATCGCGTCGGCGATGAGCGCGTGGCCGATGTTGAGCTCGCGGATCTCCGGGATCCGCGCGATCGGCCCGACGCTGTCGGTGGTCAGCCCGTGGCCGGCGTGGATCTCCAGCCCGAGCCCCTGCCCGTGCTCGGCGGCACGGACGATCCGGGCGAGCTCGTGCGCGGTCGCGGCCGCATCGCCCGCGACCGTGGCCTCGCAGTAGCTGCCGGTATGAAGCTCCACGACCGGAGCGCCGAGCGCGTGGGCCGCCTCCATCACCGCCGCGTCCGGCTCGACGAACAGCGACACCCGGATGCCGGCCTCGGCCAGCGCGCGGATGCGAGGCGCGAGGTGATCGCGCCCGCCGACGATGTCGAGGCCGCCCTCCGTGGTGCGCTCCTCGCGCTTCTCGGGGACGAGGCAGGCGGCATGCGGCTTCAGCGTGCGGGCGAGCGCCACCATCTCGTCGGTGGCCGCCATCTCGAAGTTGAGCGGCACGGTCAGCGTCCGGGCGAGCGCGGCCATGTCGGCGTCGCGGATGTGCCGCCGGTCCTCGCGCAGGTGGGCCGTGATCCCGTCGGCACCGGCCTCGACCGCCAGCAGCGCCGCCCGCACCGGGTCGGGATAGCTGCCGCCGCGGGCGTTCCGGACGGTGGCGACGTGGTCGATGTTCACGCCGAGGCGGAGAGGATGTGCCGACATGCGCCGATCTTTTCGCGTGGCTTCGAGGTGATCGCGTCGTGCTTAGCCCAGATCGGGCCGCCCTGGCGCCTCGCCGCCACGAGAAATCTCCCGACCCGTGCTGTTTCGAAGGCGACGCGGCGCGGGTCGGATGGTCGCGGCCTCCTGCGAAGGGCCCTCGAACGCGAAAAGGCCCGGCACGACGGCCCGGCCTCCCTTCGACGAAGCCCGAAGGCTCGTCCGTCGTTGGTGCTCAGCGGACCGGGTTGGCGCCGGCGTTGCCCGGAACCGTGCGGGCGCCGTCCTCGCGGCCGGCCGGCATCGCGTTGGCGGCGCCCGGAGCGGTGCCGGTTGTGGCCGGCATGTCGCCCCGCATCGTGCCGCCCTTCTCCATCGTCTTCTCGGACGGGCTCTTCACGCTGCCGGGATTGTTCATGTTGCCGGTCGCGGACTGCGCGAACGCCGCACCCGAGAGTGCGAGCACGAGAGCCGTGGCGGAGATGAGTGTCTTACGCATGGGACGGATCCTTCGTGTGGTCGGTGTGGGAGGAGGAACGTCGCGGCCCGGGGATGGTTCGGAGAAACTTCGCGCGGCCGACCTCCCGGTGCGTGCGAGCCGCGCCCAGGGGCCTGGTCCCGTTGCGCTTTCCGGGGAACGGAAATCGTCGCCGCCCTCCGGAAGCGCATCGCGGCGTTCGATCGCCGGCACGCAGGCGACGGGACGGCCCGACGTGCCCGGCCGTGCGATGCAGCCTTGCGATTTTCCCCGAAACCGACTATCCGCCGCCACTCGCGTTCGCTCCGGCTGGGGGCTGAACGGACGGTGCCGTTCGCGGCACAGGCTTTTTTCCGCGTCGCCTGGCGACGATCGAACGAGCCGTCGTCCCGTGTCTCCGCCTTCGATCAACCGCTCGGGCCCGTTGAAACGGCTCGGAGGGCTTGGCGCCGGGCGATCTCGCGAACCGAACCGGCCCGGAACTCATCGTGCATCTGCATGTCCGGGCCTCATTCAAGCTGAAGGGCCCGTAATGCCTCTCTACGAGCACGTATTCCTGGCACGCCAGGACGTGACGTCCCAGCAGGTCGAGACGATGATCGAGACCTACAAGGGCGTCATCGAACAGAACGGCGGACGTTTCGAGAAGATCGAGATGTGGGGCGTCAAGTCCCTCGCCTACCGGATCAAGAAGAACCGCAAGGCGCACTTCACCCTGCTCAACATCGACGCCCCCCCGGCCGCCATGGCAGAGATGGAGCGCCAGATGCAGATCTCGGAAGACGTGCTGCGCTTCATGACCATCCGCGTGGAGGAGCTCGAGCACGAGCCGTCCGCGATGATGCAGAAGCGCGACCGCGACGACCGCAAGGATCGCGAGCGCGGCCGTCGTCGCGACGACGAGGGCTTCGGTGGTGGCGGCGGCTTCGGCGGCGACCGCGACCGTGGGGATCGTGGCGACCGCGGCGACCGGCCCGAGCGCAACTTCGGCGGGGAGAACTAAGCCATGGCATTCGGTGCAAGTGCTGGTGGAGCCGCCGGCGGCGGTGGCCGTCGTCCGTTCTTCCGTCGTCGCAAGACCTGCCCCTTCTCCGGCGCCAACGCGCCGAAGATCGACTACAAGGACGTGAAGCTGCTGTCCCGCTACGTCTCGGAGCGCGGCAAGATCGTTCCGTCCCGCATCACCGCGGTCTCGGCCAAGAAGCAGCGCGAGCTCGCCCAGGCGATCAAGCGCTCGCGCTTCCTCGGCCTGCTCCCCTACGTCATCAAGTAGGCTCTTCGGAAACCTGCCGGCCCTGGTCCGCCAGGGTCGGCCACCATCCTTCAGGCGACGGTCTCCGCCGCCCGATCGTTGGGGCGCCTCGCCTCTAACCCCGCCCGCACTCCTGCGCGGCGGCGGGACAGCGGATCTCATGGTTCAGAACCTCGGCATCGGCATCGGCGCGGGCCTCGTCTCGGCACTCCTGTTCGGGATGCTGCTGAAGGCCACCCCGCTCGCGATCGTCCTCTATCTCCTGGCGCCCCTGCCGATCCTCATCGTGGGACTCGGCTGGAATTCCCGCGCCGCGCTCGCGGCGGCGGCTTCCGGCAGCCTCGCGCTCGCCCTCGTCGTCTCCCCCTATCTTGGCCTCGGATTCGCCGCCTACCTCGCCGTGCCGGCGTGGTGGCTCGCCTATCTCGCCCTGCTCGGCCGGCCGAACGCCGACGGCAGCCTCGAATGGTATCCGACAGGCCGCCTCCTCGGCTGGACCGGCGCGACCGCGGCGCTGGCCTTCATCGCCATCGCCGTCCTGTCCGCGCCGAGCCACGAGGCGTTCGAGGGACAGCTGAAGAGTCTGGCCGGTACCATCGTCCGCGCCCAGATGCGCGGCCTGCCGAGCGCGCCGGCCAAGCCCGATGCCGCCCGACCGGACGCGAACGAGCCCGTCGCTGACAAGCCCGTCGGTGAAAAGCCGGCGGCCCCCGAAAAGCCCAGCGACGCGGCCGATGCCGCGCCTGCGGGATCCGAGGCGCACGACGACCTGGTCGATGCGCTGGCGCGCACCGTGCCCGCCTTCGCCGCCAACGGGCTCGCCCTGCTCCTGACCTTTTACCTCTGGGCCTCCGCCCGCATCGTCCAGCTCTCGGGCCGCCTGCCGCGGCCCTGGCCGGACATCCCGTCGACCGTGATGCCGCGCGCCATGCTCGGGCTGCTCGGCCTCGCCGTGATCCTCGCCTTCGCGCCGGGCTACGCGGGCGTGCTCGGCACGGCCCTGGTCGGCTCGGTGAGCGCGGTCTTCGCGCTGCAGGGGCTCGCCGCCTTCCACGACCGCAGCCGCGGCCGGCCGGCGCGCGGCATGATGCTGTTCGGCCTCTACCTGATCCTGTTCTTCACGCAGGGCATCGCCCTGATCGTGCTCACCCTGTTCGGCCTTGCCGACACCGCGCTCAACCGGCGCCGTCGCCCCAACGGCGCGACCCCTTGAGACCCCGGCCGGCCCTCATCGGCGGCCTTACCTGAAGAAGGACGAAGACCATGGAAGTGATCCTGCTGGAGCGCGTCGCCAAGCTCGGCCAGATGGGCGAGACCGTGAACGTCAAGCCGGGCTTCGCCCGCAACTTCCTCCTCGCCCGCGGCAAGGCGCTGCGCGCGACGGAAGGCAACAAGAAGCACTTCGAGACCCAGCGCGCGCAGCTCGAGGCGAAGAACCTCGACCGCAAGAAGGACGCCGAGGCGGTCGCCGAGAAGCTCGACGGCCAGACCTTCGTGCTCATCCGCCAGTCGGGCGAGTCGGGCGTGCTCTACGGCTCGGTCTCGACCCGCGACCTCGCCGAGGTCGTGACCAAGGAAGGCTTCACCGTCGAGCGCGGCCAGTTCACCCTGAACCAGCCGATCAAGACGCTCGGCCTGCACGTGATCCCGGTGGTGCTCCACCCCGAGGTCGACGTGAAGGTCACCGTCAACGTCGCCCGCAGCCCGGAAGAGGCCGAGCGTCAGGCCCGCGGCGAGTCGGTCACCGAGCGCGAGGCGTTCAACCTCGACGACCTCGGCCTGGAGGTCGGCATGGCGCTGGCCGAGGCCGGCGAAGGCGCCGACGACCGCGGCTGATCGCATCGCCCTGCCCCCTCCCCACGCGGGAGGGGCGGGCTGTGAATGGCGGTGACAGCGGGGAAGGCGGCCCGGGAGGGTTGACGCGTTCCTCGTTTGTTCCAAGATGGGCGCCCGTTCCTCGCACCGAGGGGCGGGCGTCCTCGCGTTCCGGGCACGGTGACGCGGACGCCGGCGGCTA
The DNA here is from genome assembly GCF_022829745.1 of Methylobacterium sp. E-016. Taxonomy (NCBI): domain Bacteria; kingdom Pseudomonadati; phylum Pseudomonadota; class Alphaproteobacteria; order Hyphomicrobiales; family Methylobacteriaceae; genus Methylobacterium; species Methylobacterium sp. E-016. The sequence goes on along the minus strand of NZ_JAKSYF010000072.1, from coordinate 35,283 downwards.
AGCATCGGTCAACCCGACTGGTGCCATGGTCGTCGGATCATGTCTGGGATGCGGCGCCGGCCCGGCCCGCATCGATTCGGAGCGACCGCCGATGGCCCTGCCCAATGCCCTAGCGGCCAAGCTCGAAGCCGTGCAGGCGGAGTACCGCGTCGCGCCGCACAACATCGACGCGGAGCAGGCGCTGCTCGGCGCGATGCTGGTGAACAACGACGCCTACTACCGCGTCTCGGACTTCCTGCTGCCCGAGCACTTCATGGAGGACGCCCACCAGCAGATCTTCCAGGTGGCGACCTCGCTGATCAAGGCGGGCAAGCTCGCGACCCCGATCACCCTGAAGACCTATCTCGGCGACGCCGATTTCGGCGGCCAGACGGTGATGCAGTACCTCGCGCGGCTGGCGGCCGACGCCACCACCGTCATCAACGCCGGTGAGTATGGCCGCACGATCTACGACCTCGCGATCCGCCGCCGGCTGATCACCATCGGCGAGGACCTCGTCAACGGCGCCTACGAGGCCCCGGTCGAGCAGGCCCCGCGCGACCAGATCGAGGACACCGAGCGCCGGCTCTACGAGCTCGCCGAGGCCGGCAAGTACAGCGGCGGCTTCCAGAAGTTCTCGGACGCGCTCACCGCCGCCGTCGACATGGCGGCCAAGGCGTATCAGCGCGAGGGCAAGCTCTCGGGGCTGGCCACGGGGCTCTCCGACCTCGACGCCAAGATGGGCGGCCTGCAATCCTCGGATCTGATCATCCTCGCCGGCCGCCCGGCCATGGGCAAGACTTCGCTCGTCACCAACATCGCCTTCAACATCGCGAAGGCCTACCAGGGCGAGAAGCAGGCCGACGGCACGATTAAGACCAAGAACGGCGGCATCGTCGGGTTCTTCTCGCTCGAGATGTCGGCCGAGCAGCTCGCCACCCGCATCATCGCCGAGCAGTCGGGCGTGCCCTCCTATAAGATCCGCCGCGGCGACATCCGGCCGGAGGACTTCTACAAGATCACCGACGCCGCCCGCGACATGCAGACGATCCCGTTCTACATCGACCAGTCGGGCGGCATCTCGATCGCGCAGCTCGCCGCCCGCGCCCGGCGCCTCAAGCGCCAGAAGGGCCTCGACGTGCTGATCGTCGACTACCTCCAGCTGCTGGCGGGCTCGGGCAAGCGCTCGGACAACCGCGTGCAGGAGATGACCGAGATCACCACCGGCATGAAGGCGCTGGCCAAGGAGCTCTCGGTTCCGATCATCGCCCTGTCGCAGCTGTCGCGTCAGGTCGAGAACCGCGACGACAAGCGCCCGCAGCTCTCGGACCTGCGCGAATCGGGCTCGATCGAGCAGGACGCTGACGTGGTGATGTTCGTGTTCCGCGAGGAATACTACGTCAACAACAAGAAGCCCCGCGAGGGGACGGAGGAGTTCTTCGCCTGGGAGGCGGAGATGAACCGCGTCCACGGCAAGGCCGAGGTGATCCTCGGCAAGCAGCGCCACGGCCCGACCGGCACGGTGGAGTTGCAGTTCGACGCCAACATCACCCGGTTCTCGAACCTCGCGCAGAGCGACCGGCTGCCCGAGCAGATGTGATAGGGTGCGAGCTCCGCCCGATCGGAGACGCCCCATGGCGCTGGCGAAGCAGGCTCGGCCCCGCGAGACGACCACCCTGACTGACGTGTTCGAGGCCTAGCGCGGCCTCGTCGGGCTGATCCTCGCCGACCCTGCCACCTACGGAGTGATGGCCCAGATCCTCCGCGATGAGGATTGGACCCATCCGCTCCATCGCGGCGTGTTCGAGGTCGCGGGCGCCCTCGTGGCGGCCGGCGAGGCGATCACCCTCGCGGCCGTGCTGCCGCGGGTCGCCGACGTGGGGCCGGACGGAACGCCGGCCGAGGCCTATCTCGCGGCGCGGATCGCGGGCGCGCCTGCGGCATCGGAGGCCGAACCGCTCGCGCGGCGTCTCGCTGCCGCGGCCGACATCCGCGACCGCCCCGACCCCTATCTCCGCGACGTCTACGCATGGGCCTTCGCGCAGGCCCAGCGTCTCCGGCGCGGACAGTTCTCGTCCCTCGACGCACTCAACCTGGCCGAGGAGATCGAGGACTCGGGCACCGAGATCTACAACCGTCTGGAAAGCGCGCTCCGCATCACGCTGATCCATCTGCTGACATGGGATTTTCAGCCCGAGAAGCGGACGCGAAGCTGGGCGCTGTCGATCCGGACCGGGCGCCGGGCCGCAGCGAAGCTTCTCGAACGCAACCCCGGCCTCACGAGCCGCCTGTCCGGTGCCACCCGGGAAGCCTACGACGACGCTCGGATCGAGGCCGCGGGCGAGACCGGCCTCGACGAATCGATCTTCCCCGATGCCTGCCCCTATTCCCACGAGGCGATCATGACCCGCGCGATCGCCTGGCCGCTCGAGCCGGAGGCGGGCTCGGCGCCCACGCTACAGCGTCACCAGCGCGCCGGGCTGCTTGACCTCGATCTCGACGAAGGCGATCGGGTGGTCCGAGCCGTTCATCACGTCGTGGCGGATGCCCGCCGGGCGGCTGTAGGCCTGCCCCGCGGCGAGCGCAATCTCGCCGACCTGCTCGCCGTCATGGACCCGGAGCGTTCCGGCCACCAGCATCACCACGAAGTAGGGCCAGCCGTGCTCGTGCCATCCGGTTACGGCGCCGGGGGCGAAATCCCAGCGGGTGATGCGAAGCGTCGCGTCGTCCTGCTGGACGGTGGGAATCGCCGGGATCGTGCAGGCGAACGCCATTGGCTGTCTCCTCGGAAGGCTGCGCGCGCCGCAAGCCCCGTGTTGCAGGTCTTGCGTTGCAGGCCTCGTGCCTTCCGGCCGCTGGCGCGGTAATGGCATGCCCTGACCCGTCAGGCTGCGCGGACGGCGACGCACGCGCGGCGGAACATCGGAGCCCGACGATTTCCCGAGACAGCACCGTCGCGACCGACGCCATCGGGCACGGCGCCCGCCTCATCGTCGATCTCGGCGCCATCGCGGAGAACTGGCGCCGCCTCTCGGCGGAGGCACCGGGCCGCGCCTGCGCCGCGGTGGTGAAGGCCGACGCCTATGGCTGCGGCGCCGAGCCGGTCGCCCGGGCGCTCTGGGCAGCGGGCTGCCGCACGTTCTTCGTCGCGCATCTCGGCGAGGCCGCACGCGTGCGGGGCGCGCTGCCCGAGGCCACGATCTACGTCCTGAACGGGCTCTCGCCCGGCTCCGCCCCGGCCTATTTGGCGATGGACCTGCGCCCCGTCCTCGGCTCGGTCGAGGAGGTGTCGGACTGGGCGGCGGCCTCGCGCGGGATGCGTGCGGCCGCGCTCCACGTCGACACCGGCATGAACCGCCTCGGGCTCGCCGTCCCGGAGGCGCTGGCGCTCGCCGGCGATCCACGGATCGGGGCCGCCGGCATCGACCTCGTGATGAGCCACCTCGTCAGCGCCGAGCTGCCCGACGAGGCGATCAACGCCCGGCAGATCGCCGACTTCGCGACGGTGCGGGCGGCGTTTCCCGGCATTCCCGGCTCGCTCGCCAACTCGTCGGGCATCTTCCTCGACGGGGCGACGCACCACGACCTGCTGCGGCCCGGCTACGCCCTGTTCGGCGGCAACCCGACCCCCACGCGCCATGCCAACCCGATGCGGCCGGTGGTGCGACTGGAGGCGACGATCCTGCAGATCCGGCACGTCGCCGCCGGCGCGCAGGCCGGCTACAACGGGCGCTGGACCGCACCCGCGCCCCGGCGCCTCGCGACCCTGTCGCTCGGCTACGCCGACGGCTATCCCCGGGCCGCGAGCGGGCACGGCCACGGGCTCGTCGCCGGCATGTCCTGCCCGATCCTCGGCCTCGTCTCGATGGACCTGATCATCCTCGACGTCACCGATGCGCCCGAGGCCGAGCGCGGCACCGTCGCCACGCTGATCGGCGATGGGCTGGACGTCGACACGGTGGGACGCGCCGCCGGCACGATCGGCTACGAGATCCTGACGGGGCTGGGTTCTCGTTACGTTCGCACGTATATCGGGGCGTGACGCCGTCCGCCCCGAGCGGATCCGGCCCCGAACCCGCTGCGAGCGCATGGCAAAGATCCACCAGACCTTCATCTGCCAGGCCTGCGGCGCGGTCTACAACCGCTGGCGCGGGCGCTGCGAGGCCTGCAATGGCTGGAACACGATCGTCGAGGAGACGCCCGGGGGCTCCGGGCCGCAATCGGGCCCGGCCGCGACCCGGCCCGGCCGGGCCCGCGGGCGGGTGTTCCCCCTCGAGGGCCTGACCGGCGAGGCGCGGGAAGCGCCGCGCATCCCCTCCGGCATCGGCGAGCTCGACCGCGTCACCGGCGGCGGCTTCGTGCGCGGCTCGGTGATCCTGCTCGGCGGCGATCCCGGCATCGGCAAGTCGACCCTGCTGATGCAGGCCTCGGCCGCGATGGCGAAGACCGGCGAGCGCGTCGCCTACATCTCCGGCGAGGAGGCGGTGGGGCAGGTGCGCCTGCGCGCCGAGCGCCTCGGGCTGTCGGGCCACCCGGTGGAGCTGGCGGCCGAGACCAACGTCGAGGACATCGTCGAGACCCTGTCGCAGGGGCGCCCGCCGGCGCTGGCGATCATCGATTCGATCCAGACCATGTGGACCGAGACCGTCGAATCGGCGCCCGGCACGGTCACGCAGGTGCGCTCCTCCGCCCAGTCCCTGATCCGCTTCGCCAAGACCACGGGCACGGCGGTGATCCTCGTCGGCCACGTCACCAAGGACGGGCAGATCGCCGGCCCGCGGGTGGTCGAGCACATGGTCGACGCGGTGGCCTCGTTCGAGGGCGACCAGGGCCACCATTTCCGCATCCTGCGGGCGGTGAAGAACCGCTTCGGGCCGACCGACGAGATCGGCGTGTTCGAGATGACCGACATGGGGCTGGCCGAGGTGCCGAACCCCTCGGCGCTGTTCCTGGCGGGACGCGACCACCAGGCCGCCGGCACCGCGGTCTTCGCCGGCATGGAGGGCACGCGGCCCCTGCTGGTGGAGATCCAGGCGCTGGTCGCGCCCTCGTCGCTCGGCATGCCGCGCCGGGCCGTGGTCGGCTGGGACCCGAACCGGCTCTCGATGGTGCTCGCGGTGCTCGAAGCCCATGGCGGCATCCGCCTGGGCACGCACGACGTCTATCTCAACGTCGCGGGCGGCCTGCGCATCTCCGAGCCCGCGGCGGATCTGGCGGTGGCCGCCGCCCTGGTCTCGTCGCTGTCGGGCGCGGTGCTGCCGCCGGAGACCGTGTATTTCGGCGAGATCGGCCTGTCCGGCGCGATCCGGCCGGTGGCGCAGGCCGGCGCGCGCCTCAAGGAGGCGCAGAAGCTCGGCTTCGCCAAGGCGATGACGCCGCAAGGGCGCGGCGAGACCACCGACCGCGCGCTCGCCACGGAGTCGCTGCGCCACATCGCCGACCTCGTGGCCGGCATCGCCGCGAACGGGCCGCGCCGGGTCGCCTCGGGCAAGCGCCGCCATGCGGCCCACGACGAGGATGCGGATTAGGCGACCGGCTGAGCGCGGTTCTCAGGACGACCTGTGCCGCGCCGGCGGCTTGGGAAGGGCGGTGAAAGCCCGTCTGCAACCGGCGGGTTCCGGCGGCCGGCAGTCGCCACCGAGGGTGACGGCCGAGTTTGACCGCGATATAAGGCGCCCGCGGTCCAGGGGAGCCGCAGACCGCATCGCTTTCGTCGTGGCATCTCCCCATCCGATCCGAACCCGCAGATGCCGTTTTCCGTCCTCGATCTCGTGGTGCTCGGCATCGTCGTGGTGTCCGCCCTGCTGGCGGCCGTCCGCGGCGTCACGCGGGAGGTGTTGGCGATCATCGCCTGGGTCGCCGCCGCCGCGGTGGCGTGGTCGCTCTATCCGATGCTGCTGCCAACGGTGAAGCAGCACGTGACCAGCGACACCGTCGCCCTCGTCGCCTCGATCGCGGCGATCTTCCTCGGTACGCTGATCGTCGTCTCGATCATCACGGTGAAGATCTCCGACGTGGTGCTCGATTCGCGCATCGGCGCGATCGACCGCTCCCTCGGCTTCCTGTTCGGCGCCGCCCGCGGCTTCCTGATCTGCGTGATCGGCTGGGTGTTCCTATCCTGGCTGGTGCAGGGCAAGGTCCCGACCTGGGCCGCCGAGGCGCGCACCCGGCCGATGCTGGAGAAGTCCGGCGACGCGCTGGTGGCGCAGCTGCCCGAGAACCCGGAAGGCTTCCTGAAGCAGTTCAAGAAGCCGAAGGTCGACACCCCGCAGAACGAACCTGTGGATGCACCGGCCGAGACCGAGGTGCCCCCGCGCCAGACCACGCCCGTCGTGCCCGCGCCGCGGCGCTGAGGGCGCCGCTCGTCTGGGAAGGAAGGCCGGCTCAGCATATGTTGCCGCGGTGACCCTGACCTGCGTCCGGTCCGGCTTGGTTGCGATGCCGCGAGGCCTCAGATAACGCCTTGACGACGGCGCCGCGGGGCCGGCCGCGCGGACGCGGTCCGGGCAGCTTGCGGGCGGACGGCAACCAGGGATCGACCTCAGGCCATGTCACACCGCGCCGCAACCGTGGATTCCGTGTTCGACCCCGAGACCGACGGCGATACGCTCCGCGAGGAATGCGGCGTCTTCGGCATCTTCGGGCATCCCGACGCCTCGGCGATCGTCGCGCTCGGGCTGCACGCCCTGCAGCACCGCGGCCAGGAGGCGGCGGGCATCGTCGCCTTCGACGGCGAGGTCTTCCATTCCGAGCGGCGCCCCGGCCTCGTCGGCGACTCGTTCTCGGACGGCGGCACAATCGCCCGGCTGAAGGGCCGCGCCGCGATCGGCCATGTGCGCTACTCGACCACCGGCGGCACCATCCTGCGCAACGTCCAGCCGCTCTTCGCCGAGCTGGCCGGCGGCGGCCTGGCGGTGGCGCATAACGGCAACCTCACCAACGCGCTCTCGATCCGACGCGATCTCGTGCGCGACGGCGCGATCACCCAGTCGACCTCCGACACGGAGGTGATCCTGCACCTGGCCGCGCGCTCGCGAAAGCCGCGGATCGTCGAGCGCTTCATCGACGCGCTGCAGGCGATCCAGGGCGCCTACGCCATCGTCGCGCTCACGAACAAGAAGCTGATCGGCGCCCGCGACCCGCTCGGCATCCGCCCGCTGGTGCTCGGCGAGCTCGACGGCTGCTACATGCTGGCCTCGGAGACCTGCGCGCTCGACATCATCGGCGCGAAGTTCGTGCGCGACGTTGAGAACGGCGAGGTCGTGGTGATCTCGGAGGACGGCATCGAGTCGATCCGCTTCGCCGACAAGGTGCCGATGCGGCCGTGCATCTTCGAGTACATCTACTTCGCCCGGCCGGATTCGGTGGTGAACGGCAAGAGCGTCTACGCCGTGCGCAAGAACATCGGCGTCGAGCTGGCCCGCGAGGCTGCGGTGCCGGCCGACGTGGTGGTGCCGGTGCCCGATTCCGGCGTGCCGGCCGCGCTCGGCTTCGCACAGCAGACCGGCATCCCGTTCGAGATGGGAATCATCCGCAACCACTATGTCGGCCGCACCTTCATCCAGCCGACCCAGTCGGTGCGCGAGCTCGGCGTGCGGATGAAGCATTCGGCCAACCGGGCGGCGATCGAGGGCAAGCGCATCGTGCTGGTCGACGACAGCCTGGTGCGCGGCACCACCTCGGTGAAGATCGTGCGGATGATGCGCGAGGCCGGCGCGGCGGAGGTGCACTTCCGCATCGCGAGCCCGCCGATCACCTATCCCGACTTCTACGGCATCGACACGCCGGAGCGCGAGAAGCTGCTCGCCGCCACCCACGACCTCGAAGGCATGCGCCGCTACATCGGCGCGGATTCGCTGGCCTTCCTCTCGATCCCGGGGCTCTACCGGGCGATGGGCGAGGCGGAGCGGATCGAGGCCTGCCCGCAATACACCGACCATTGCTTCACCGGCGACTACCCGACCGGTCTGACGGACCTCGCCATTGCCGGGCCGAAGCGCCTCGCGATGCTCGCCGAAGCGGACTGACCCCTCGCGCATGACCGATACGAAGACCTCACTCGACGGACGCGTCGCCGTCGTCACCGGCGCGTCCCGCGGGATCGGCCGGGCCGCCGCGCTGGCCCTGGCGGAGGCCGGCGCGCACGTCATCGCCGTGGCGCGCACGCAGGGCGCGCTGGAGGAGCTCGACGACGCGATCCGCAGGGTCGGCTCGAGCGCGACCCTCGTGCCCCTCGACCTGACCGACTACGACGGCATCGACCGGCTCGGCGCGGCGATCAACGAGCGCTGGAAGCGCCTCGACATCGTCGTCGGCAATGCCGGCATCCTCGGCAATCTCATGCCGATCGGGCACATCACCCCGAAGGTCTGGGGCCAGGTGATGGACGTCAACGTCACCGCGAACTGGCGGCTGATCCGCTCGTTCGACCCGCTGCTGCGGATGTCGGATGCCGGCCGGGCGATCTTCGTCACCTCCGGGGCGGCGGGCAAGTGCCGGGCCTACTGGGGGCCCTACTCGGTGTCGAAGGCGGCGCTCGAGGCGCTGGTGCGGACCTACGCCGCCGAGAACGAGACCACCAACGTCCGAGCGATGCTCCTCAATCCCGGCCCCCTGCGCACCGACATGCGCCGCGCGGCGATGCCGGGCGAGGACCCGGAGACGCTGAGGACGCCGGAAGACCTCGCCCCGCATTTCGTGCGGCTGGCGAGCCCCGCCTCGAGCGAAACCGGGCTGATCTACGACTTCCCCACCGACCGCACCGTGAGCCCGCAAGTGCCGCGCTGAGCGGTCGGGGCCGAGCCCGCACTTTTCCGGATATCCTGATGATCGACGTGCGCTGCATCTGCGCGATCGGCCAGCGCGGCCAGCTCGGGCTGAACGGCCAGCTCCCCTGGGAGGGCAACACCGACCCGCTCTTCGTGGAGGACGTGACGCGGTTCTTCGCGCTAACCATGGGCCATGTGCTGATCGCCGGCCCGAAGACGGTGGCCTCGGTGCCGGCCTTCGCGTTCAAGGACCGCACCATCGACGTGATCCGGTCGCACGAGGACCCGGAGGCGGTGCTCGCCCGCTATCCCGGTCGCCGCATCTTCGTCGGCGGCGGCATCGCGGTCTGGAACGTCTACGCGAAGTACATCCAGAACTGGGACGTCACCCGCCTGCCCTACGACGGCGAGGCCGACCGCTGGTTCGACCCGGCCTGGCTCGTCGGGGGCGCCCTGCGCGAATAGCCCCGGGCCGAGACATCGCTCGGTGGAACGGCCCCCTCCGCGCGCCTGTTGCGTTTCCGCGCACGCGCCGAACGCGAAGGGATGCAATGACCGCCCACAGCTACCGCTTCGGCATCGAAGAAGAATATTTCCTGGCCGATGCGGAGACGCGCGGCACGCCGCGGCGCTCGGTCAAGCCGTTCCACGTCGAGGCGGCCGAGCGCCTGCCCGAGGCGGGGCGCGAGCTGCTGCAGTGCCAGGTCGAGGTCTGCACCCCGCCCGTCACCGCCTTCGCCGAGGCGCGCGACTCGCTCGCCCGGCAGCGCGGCGCGCTCGCGGACCTCGCCGCCGAGCACGAGCTGCTGATCTTCGCCGCGGGCACCCATCCGGTGGCCGACTGGTCGCGGCAACTGCCGACCAAGGGCGACCGCTACCGCGGCATCCTGCGCGACGTCGGCCTCGCCGGGCGCCGCAGCCTGATCTGCGGCATGCACGTCCACGTCGAGGTGCCGGACCCGAAGGCGCGGGTCGACCTGATGAACCGGCTGCTGCCGTTCCAGCCGCTGCTGTTCGCGCTCTCGGCCTCCTCGCCGTTCTGGCAGGGCAAGCCGACGGGGCTCACCGCCTACCGCCTGAGCGCCTTCGGCGAGCTGCCGCGCACCGGCCTGCCCGAGCTCTTCGCCGATGCCGCCGCCTATGCGCGCTACGTGCGGATCATGACGGAGGCCGGCTCGATCCAGGATGCGAGCTTCCTGTGGTGGTCGCTCCGGCCCTCGATCAAGTTCCCGACGCTGGAGCTGCGCATCGCCGACAGCTGCACGCGGCTGGCCGACGCGCTGACCATCGCCGCGCTGTTCCGCTGCCTCGTGCGCTGCGTGGTGCGCCGGCCGGACCTCAATGCCGGGCTCGATGGCGTCTCCCGGGCACTCGCCGACGAGAACCTCTGGCGCACCCAGCGCAGCGGCGTGGGCGCCGAGCTGATCGACGAAGCCCGCGAGGCGGCCCTACCCTTCGCCGACGCCTTGGAGACGGTGCTCGACTTCGTCGCCGAGGATGCAGCGGCGCTCGGCTGCGCGGCCGAGGTCGCGCATGCGCGGACCATCGTCTCGGGCGGCACCAGCGCCGACGGCCAGATCGCCGCGTTCGAGACCGCGCGGGACGCGGGGCACAGCAACCGGCAGGCGCTGGACAAGGTGGTGGAATGGCTGGCGCGGACGACCCGGGGCTGAGGCGTCGTCGCGCGGGGCCGGTGCTCAGCCCTTGTCGAACGGGTTCGACGAGGTGCGCAGGGAGAGCCGGATCGGGGTGCCCGGCAGGGCGAACGCCTCGCGCAGCGAGTTCGTGAGGTAGCGGGTGTAGCTCTTCGGCATCGCGTTGAGCTGGTTGCCGAACAGGGCGAAGTGCGGCGGGCGGCTCTTCACCTGCGTCGCGTAGCGGATCTTGATGCGCCGGCCCGATACGGCCGGCGGCGGGTTGCGTTGCGTCGCCTCGGAGAGCCAGTCGTTGATCCGCGAGGTCGAGATGCGGGTGTCCCAGACCTCGGCCGCCTGCACCACCGCCTGCATCAGCTTGTCGACGCCGTCGCCGGCGAGCCCCGAGAGCGGCACCACCGCGACGCCGCGGACCTGCGGCAGCAGGCGGGTGCAGTCCTCGCGCAGCGACTTGAGCAGGCCCGGCTGGTCGGCGACGAGGTCCCACTTGTTGAGGGCGATCACCAGCGAGCGCCCCTCGCTCTCGACGAGGTCGACGATGGTGAGGTCCTGCTTCTCAAACGGGATCGTGGCGTCGAGCAGCACCACCACCACCTCGGCGAAGCGCACGGCGCGGATGCCGTCCGAGACCGCGAGCTTCTCGAGCTTGTCCTCGATCCGGGCGCGGCGGCGCATCCCGGCGGTGTCGTGCAGCTTGATTCGGCGCCCGCGCCATTCCCAGTCGAGCGAGATCGAATCGCGGGTGATGCCGGCCTCCGGGCCGACGAGCAGGCGGTCCTCGCCGAGCATCCGGTTGATCAGGGTCGACTTGCCGGCGTTGGGGCGGCCGACGATGGCGACCTTGAGCGGCTTGCCGCGCGGGTCGTCGTCGTCCTCGTCCTCGTCGGTCTCGGGCAGGGCTTCCTTCAGCGCCTCGTGCAGCTCGCCGATGCCCTCGCCGTGCTCGGCCGAGAACGGGATCGGGTCGCCCAGCCCGAGCCGGAACGACTCGTAGGCCCCGGCCATGCCGGCGCCGCCCTCGGCCTTGTTGGCGATGAGGATCACCTTGCAGCCGGCCCGGCGCACCAGCTCGGCGAAGGGCTGGTCGGCGGGCAGGATGCCGGCCCGCGCGTCGATGACGAACAGCACCACGTCCGCCTCGAGGATCGCGGCCTCGGTCTGCATCCGCATCCGGCCGAGCAGGGTGGCCGAATCGGCCTCCTCGAGACCGGCGGTATCGATGATGCGGAAGTTCAGCCCGCCGAAGGCGATGTCGCCCTCGCGGCGGTCGCGGGTGACGCCCGGGCGGTCGTCGACCAGCGCCAGCTTCTTGCCGACGAGGCGGTTGAACAGGGTCGACTTGCCGACATTCGGCCGTCCGACGATCGCGACGGTCGGCAGTTCCATGGGGTGGTCCGTTCTATGTTCGGTCGAGCCGCCGGGCTGGCCGGGCGGCGAAGGTCCGGAGAATGCCCAAAACCTCCGGTGCGAGCCAGTCGCGCCGGAGGTTTTGGACTGGCGTGTCGAGCGATCAGCGCGTGATCGGCGGCGGGGGCGCGGCGGGCTCGGGCTTCGCCTCGGTCACCGTCACGGGACCGCCGGCGACCAGGGCGACGTAGACCTCGATGCGCTGGCGCAGGTTCTGCGGCGTCTCGGGGTCCATGTTGAGCTGGTCGAACCAGCGCCCGGCCTCGTCGTACTGGCCGTTCTTCAGGGCGGTCAGCCCGAGCATCTCGCGGGCGGTGAAGCGGAACGGCGTGCCGGCGGCCAGGCTCTGCAGGCTGGCGAGCGCGGGCGCCGGATCGGGCAGGTCGAGGCGGATCAGCGCCGCGCGGAGCCGCGCGAGGTCGCGCAGGCCGTCGCCGAGCGCCGTGTCGCCGGAGATCGCCTCGAACGCTGCGGCGCCCGCGGCCGGGTCGCGCTTGGCGGTCTCGGCGGCCGAGCGGAACTGGGCGAGCAGGCGGTAGCCGGCCGGCCCCTGCGCCTCGAGGGCGTCGAACGCCTTGTCGGCCTCCGCCACCTTGCCGTCGCGGGCCAGGCGGTTGGCCTCGTCGAACTGCTGCGAGGCGGCCTCGGCCGCGTTGCGCTGGGCCGTCTGCCAGTAGCGCCAGCCGCCGACGCCGGCGACCACCAGGATCGCCACTGCGATGATCACGCCGCTGTAGCGGCGCCAGATCTCGGCGACCTTGTCGCGGCGATAGTCTTCGTTGACCTCGCGGATGAACTCGTTGTTCTCAGCCATCGTATCCCGGTCCGGCGCGCGAGCCGGACGACCTGAAGCATCTCGATTGGCCCCGCGCCTAGCACGCGGGCGCCGGTTTGGCGACCGGGCGGCGTCTACGCCTGGCCCGGCCAGGCGTAGACGCCGATCAGGATCGGGTGGAGATACTTGCCGAACACGAACCAGGCGACGACGCCGACGACCACCGCGATCGCGTCGTTGCGCCAGCCCGCAGGGGCCGCGGCGCCCCCGTGCTGCGCGACGACCTGACCCGCCGTGAGCGCGCGGCGCTTGGCGCTGATCCGGGCGATCACCGCCCAGGCCAGGAACGAGCCGAACAGCAGGATCGAGCCGAGGTCGCCGTTGGCGAGCAGGTGCGCCGTCGCCCAGATCTTCACGGCGAGCAGCATCGGGTGCTTGGCCTTCGCCCGGATGTGGCCCGGCAGGTAGGCCGAGGCCAGCACGATGAAAGCGAGCAGCACCAGCACCAGGGACAGGTGGCGCGTCCAGACCGGCGGATCCCAGACCGGGATGTACCCGTCGACGCGATAGTTGTGGAAGCCGACACCGATCAGCACGAGGCCGAGGACCGAGAGCAGGGTGTAGCCGAGCTTGTACTTGCCCTCGCCGACTTGGCCGACGACCTCGGAGCGCTTGGCGCGCAGCATCGAGAAGGCGTGGGTGCCGAGGAACAGCACCAGCCCGAGGATCAGGATCAGCATGGATGGGGACTCGGCTCGGGAGGATCGGGCCCCCGCACCGGCGGGAAGCCATTCTGTAACGGTTCTGAACAGAAACTCCCGTGGTTTGTCCAGGCGCGCGACCGCCGTCCGTGCGCGCTCCTCGTCCAAGTGCGCTTTCGGCGCACCCACCGGTCTCGTCCCATGCGGCTCCGCCTCGCGCTGTTTCTCCTGTCGCTGCCGGCGCTCGCGCAGGCGGCCGCCGAGCCGCCGCTGTCGAGCCTGACCCTGGTCGGGCCGCCGAGCATCGTGTTCAAGGCCGGGCGCGACGCCTGCGACGGCGCCGACGTGCCCGACGCCTCGGCCCGCGCGTTCCGGGATGCCACCGGTGCGGTCGCCCTGTTCGGCATGCACTACCGCAACCGGGCCCTGCGCGGGCCGGACCTCGACCACCTCAAGCTCGACTGCACGGTGGTGCTCGACTCGGGCGAGAAGGCCGACCCGGCGCTCTACGACGACCGCTCCTGGATCACCGCCACCTGGACCGAGGACGGCGCCCGAATCGCCGCGCTGGTGCACCACGAGTACCAGGCGAACGAGCATCCGGGCCGCTGCACGGCCGAGACCTACGAGGCCTGCTGGTACAACACGATCACCGCCGCCGCCTCCGCGGATGGCGGCCGCAGCTTCCTGCGCACGACCCCGCCCGCGGTGGCGATGGCGGCCCCGTTCCGGCAGGAGGTCGGCCAGGGGCGTCACCGCGGCTTCTTCAACCCGTCGAACGTCTTCGCCGACGGGCGCTTCCGCTACGTCTTCGTCTCGACCACCGGCTGGGACCGGCCCGGGGATCAGGAGGCCGGGGTGTGCCTGTTCCGCACCGCCACGCCCGGCGATGCGGCGAGCTGGCGCGCCTGGACCGGAACCGGCTTCACCGCGTCCTTCCCGGATCCGTATCGCACCAAGGGCGCGCGGGCCGAGGCCTGCAAGCTGGTGGCGCCGTTCCCAACGCCCGTCGGGGCGGTGGTGCGCCATCGCGGCACCGGCGCCTTCGTCGCCCTGTTCATGGCCAAGGCGGGTGACGGGTTCGCGCAATCGGGCTTCTACTGGACGAGCTCGCGCGACCTTCTGACCTGGGACGTGCCGCGGCTGCTCGTCGCCGGGGCGACGCTCTATGACGACCCCTGCGCGGCGCCGGGCGGCCTGATTGCCTACCCGTCCCTCCTCGACCCCAGGGCCGAGGGCCGGAACTTCGACGACGTCGGCGACACCGCGATCCTCACCTACGTCACGCTGCGGACGGAGGGCTGCACCATCACCTCGGACCGCGACCTGCTGCGGCGGCCGGTGGCGATCAAGGTGTGGCCCTGATCGCATCGTGCGTTGACCGGGACCGCGCCTGCATCATGTTCGAGGGCTGACCACGAGGCCGCCATGACCGACCACCTGCTCGCCTGGGACGAACGCGACGAGACCGTCGCGGAGAACGGCGTCGCCAAGCGCACGATCCCGGGCGCGGGCGCCAGCCTCGTGCGGATCGTCGTCCCAGCGGGCACCTCGGCGGCGCGGCACAGCCACGCGCACGAGCAGTTCGTGCAGGTGCTCTCCGGCTCAGGCATCCTGGAGACCGAGCAGGGCCGTGCGGCATTCGGCCCCGGCAGCGTGTTCCACTTCCCCGCGGAGGCGTGGCACGCGGCGAAGTTCGAGACGGAGACGGTGCTGGTGGAGACCAACGTGTCGGCGTGAGGCCGGCGGATGGGTCCGTCGTTCGACGCGACCCATGTCGGCGGGCCCCTCCAACCTTCGACATCTATGAAGGCGTGCGACCGACCTCCCCTGACTCGATCCGATCGACCTCGTTCTCGGTATCCTGCGCATAGCGTGCGGCCTCTCCGGGTCGAAGAATTCTTCCCTCTTGCGGGTCGAAAGCCACGCCGTCGGTCAGCGTCAGGCAGGCGGCCAGCGCCAGCCACGTGCCGACGCAACTCGGCAAAGCCGCGAAATAGAAGGCGTAGGCGTAGGGCCACGGCCCGCCGAGATCGATGTCGTCGTACGTTTCCGCCAGTTCCGCGAACGCGCAAGCGCCGAACTCGAACCCGGCTTCTCGGCCACGCCAAAGCGCCGGAAGGTGCCCCCGATGATCCGCGAGATCGCGAGTCGATCTCAATCTCAGATCAAACCCGAGGGCATCGATCGACGCTTGCCAGTCTTCGATCGATTTGATCGGACGGGCGCAGAACGCGTAGGCTTCCATCGTCATGTTCTGTCCCTCAAAACCAGTGGATGTCGGCAAAAACGCTTATCTTCGTCGTGGCGGCATGTGATTTGACCGCGACACCGCGTCGAACATGGATTTCGATCACCGGCACATCGGAGCCGACCCCGAGACCTTCACGGATCTCCCGGACGCGCGCTGGTGTCAGACGCGCATTTCCCGTCTTGAAGTCCCATACCGCCAATATCGGGGCCGAGGATGTTCTTCCATCGCGCAAGACCACGTCGGTTCGTACGCTTCCCTCCAGCCCATAACGAACACTATCGCCCAGGCTGAAGCTTTGCTCGACGCCGTGCCGGCCGATACCTGGAATATCCAGATTGTGAATCAATCGAGCGGTCGCAGCATGCAGTCGGACGCCGTAGGCCAGCACACGGACATCTCCCGAGATCGAGATTGCCTCCTTGACGACATCCACAAGAAGCTCGGTCTTCGCGTCGATCCTTGCATTCCCGGTTTTCTCTATCTGGCTGCGCACGATCTGACCGGCGCCGCCGGTCCAGCGACCATCCGGGCCTCGGGGTTGATCCGGGCGAAAGCCGGCTTTGAGGGAATGGCTGAGCACGGACAGCATCGCAATCCGCAGGCGGATCTCTGCAACTCTGTGCGCGAATCGAAGCTGGTCTCGACGTTCGTTCATGCCAAAGCTCCCCCGAAGAGGCCTTGCCATATATTCCTAATAAAGTCAATTTTCCTATAGCGCTGCGGAGCGAGGCACGGCCGATCGCCCAGCCGTGCTATCAGCGTGCAGTTGACGCTGCCGGGCGCCCGGCCTCAACTTTTCTTGCCCCCGCGGCAAAAAGGCCTGTGTTGGCGGCTTCCACGCACGCGTGTAGAGAGTAGCGCTACGAAGGCTCGCCCGTGCACGCTGACGGGACGAGCGCGCCGATTTCGCCCGCATACAAGAACAGAGGCCATCCATGAGCGCCGGTACCGCTTCCGACAAGCATTTCTCGAACTCCTTCTTCGCGGCCCCGCTGAGCGACGCGGATCCGGAGATCGCCAAGGCCGTCGAGCAGGAGCTCGGCCGGCAGCAGCACGAGATCGAGCTGATCGCCTCCGAGAACATCGTCTCGCGCGCCGTGCTCGAGGCGCAGGGCTCGGTGCTGACCAACAAGTACGCGGAGGGCTATCCCGGCCGTCGCTACTACGGCGGCTGCCAGTTCGTGGACATCGCCGAGAACCTCGCCATCGAGCGCGCCAAGCGCCTGTTCGGCGTCGGCTTCGCCAACGTGCAGCCGAACTCCGGCAGCCAGGCGAACCAGGGCGTGTTCATGGCCCTGATGCAGCCGGGCGACACCTTCCTCGGCCTCGACCTCGCCGCCGGCGGCCACCTCACCCACGGCGCGCCCCCGAACGTCTCGGGCAAGTGGTTCAAGCCGGTCTCCTACACCGTGCGCCGCGACGACCAGCGCATCGACATGGAGCAGGTCGAAGCGCTGGCCCACGAGCACAAGCCGAAGGTGATCATCGCCGGCGGCTCGGGCTATCCGCGCCATTGGGACTTCGCCAAGTTCCGTGAGATCGCCGACGCGGTCGGCGCGTACTTCTTCGTCGACATGGCGCACTTCGCCGGCCTCGTCGCCGCCGGCGTGCACCCGTCGCCGTTCCCGCACGCCCACGTCGCCACCACGACGACCCACAAGACGCTCCGCGGCCCGCGCGGCGGCATGATCCTGACGAACGACGAGGCGCTCGCCAAGAAGTTCAACTCGGCGATCTTCCCCGGCCTGCAGGGCGGCCCGCTCATGCACGTCATCGCCGGCAAGGCCGTGGCCTTCGGCGAGGCCCTGAAGCCCGAGTTCAAGATCTACGCCCGCCAGGTGATCGAGAACGCCAAGGCGCTGGCCGACACCCTGATGTCGGGCGGCTACGACATCACCTCGGGCGGCACCGACAACCACCTGATGCTGGTCGACCTGCAGCGGAAGGGCCTCACCGGCAAGGCGGCGGAAGCCGCGCTTTCGCGGGCCGACATCACCTGCAACAAGAACGGCGTCCCCTTCGACACGCAGAAGCCGACGATCACCTCGGGCATCCGCCTGGGCACGCCGGCCGGCACCTCGCGCGGCTTCGGCGTCGCCGAGTTCAAGCAGATCGGCGGCTTCATCGTCGAGGTGCTCGACGGGCTCGTGGCGAACGGCGAGGCCGGGGATTCCGCGGTCGAGGCCTCGGTCAAGACCCGCGTCCACGCCCTCACCGACCGGTTCCCGATCTACGGCTGATCCGGACGCCGCCGGAAGGGAAGCCTTCCGGCGTGCACTGCAACACGATAGAGACGGCCGCGGATCGCCTCGATCCGCGGCCGTTCTCGTTTCCCGAGAGGCCGCCGTCTTTCCGGCTCGATGAGAAGGTCCGCCCGATGCGGTGTCCCTATTGCGGCGGCTCCGACACGCAGGTGAAGGATTCGCGGCCGAGCGAGGACGGCGCCGCGATCCGCCGCCGCCGGGTCTGCCCGGACTGCGCCGGCCGCTTCACCACCTTCGAGCGCGTGCAGCTGCGCGAGCTCGTGGTGCTCAAGCGCTCG
This sequence comes from Methylobacterium sp. E-016, assembly GCF_022829745.1. Lineage (NCBI taxonomy): Bacteria > Pseudomonadati > Pseudomonadota > Alphaproteobacteria > Hyphomicrobiales > Methylobacteriaceae > Methylobacterium > Methylobacterium sp. E-016. The sequence goes on along the minus strand of NZ_JAKSYF010000072.1, from coordinate 17,202 downwards.
GGCAAGCGCGTGCCGTTCGAGCGCGACAAGCTGCAGCGCTCGATCGGCGTGGCCCTGCGCAAGCGCGCGGTCGACCCCGAGCGGATCGAGCGGCTGGTCAGCGGCATCACCCGCCAGCTCGAGAGCGGCGGCGAGGCCGAGATCACCTCGGAGGCGATCGGCGAGCTGGTGATGGAGGGCCTGAAGGGCCTCGACGACGTCGCCTACGTGCGCTTCGCCTCCGTCTACAAGAACTTCCGCGAGGCCAAGGACTTCGAGGACCTGCTCGGCACCTTGGCGGAGGCCGGCGTCGAGCCGCCCGAGGGCGTCGCGGCGGGCAAGCCGCGCACGGCACGGTCGCGCTCGTGACGGCCGACGCGCGCTTCATGCGCCTCGCCCTCGCGCTCGGGCAGCGCAACCTCGGGCGGACCTGGCCGAACCCCTCGGTCGGCGCCGTGGTGGTCGCGGGCGGGCCGGGCGCCGAGCGGATCGTCGGCCAGGGCGTCACCGCCCCCGGCGGCCGCCCGCACGGCGAGCCCCTGGCGCTCGCCGATGCCGGCGCGGCGGCCCGGGGCGCGACCCTCTACGTCACGCTGGAGCCGTGCTCGCATCACGGCCGCACGCCGCCCTGCACCGACGCGATCGTCGCGGCAGGCATCGCGCGGGTCGTCAGCGCGATGGAGGATCCCGACACGCGGGTCTCCGGCCGCGGCCACGCGCTCCTGCGGGCGGCCGGCATCCGGGTCGAGACCGGGCTGCTGGGCACCGAGGCCCGGCGCGACCATGCCGGGCACGTGGCGCGGATCACCCACGGGCGGCCCCACCTCCACCTCAAGCTCGCCCGGACGCGGGACGGGTTCGCCGCCGCCTCCGACACGGCGCGCCTGCGCATCACCGGCGCGATCGCCGACGGCGCGGTGCACCTGTGGCGGGCCCATGCCGACGCGATCCTGATCGGCATCGGCACGGCGCGCGCCGACGACCCTTCGCTCACCGTGCGCCTGCCCGGCCTCGGCGGTCGCTCGCCGCTGCGGGTGGTGCTGGATTCGCAGCTGCGGCTGTCGCCGTCGAGCGTGCTCGTGCGCGGCGCCCACGACGTCCCGACGCTGGTCGTGACGACGCGGATCGCCCCGGCCCATGCCAAGCGGATGCTTGAATCGCTCGGCGTCGCAGTGGTGCGCGTCGCCGCCGATGCGCGCGGGCGGGTCGACCTGCACGCGGCGCTGGCGATGCTCGGCGAGCGCGGATTGACGCGGCTCTGCAGCGAGGGCGGCCCTCACCTTGCCGACGCGCTGGCCGAGGCCGATCTCGTGGATTCCTGCACCCTGATCACCGGGCCCGGCACCTGCGGTCCGCAGGGCGGCCTGCCGGCGGTCGGCCCGCATCTCGGGCAGGCGCTGGAGAGCGGACGGTTCCGGATCGCCCAGTCCCTCGACCTCGGGGCGGACCGGGCCGTGACCTACGAACGGAGTGAGGCTTAAGCGATGTTCACGGGTCTCGTCAGCGACGTCGGAACGGTGCTCTCGGTCTCGGGCGATGCGCGGATGCGCCGCCTCACGATCCGCGCCGCCTACGATGCGGCCACGATCGCGCTCGGCGCCTCGATCGCCTGCTCCGGCCCCTGCCTCACGGCGGTGTCGATCGAGCCGGCCGAGGACGGCTGCGTCTTCGCAGTGGACGCCGCCGCCGAGACACTGGCGCTGACCACGGTCGGCGGGTGGGAGGCCGGCACCCGAATCAACCTGGAGCGCTCGCTGAAGATCGGCGACGAGCTCGGCGGCCACCTCGTCACCGGCCACGTCGACGGCGTCGCCGAGATCCTCGCCCGCGAGACCGTCACCGCCGGCGCCTGGGGCGCGAGCGAACGGTTCACCCTGCGGGCGCCCGCCGGGGTCGCCCACTTCATCGCCAAGAAGGGCTCGGTCTGCCTCGACGGCACGTCGCTGACCGTCAACGCGGTCGAGGGCGACACCTTCTCGGTCCTGCTGATCCCGCACACGCTGGAGGTCACCACCTGGGGCGAGCGCCGCGCCGGCGACCGGCTGAACCTCGAGGTCGACCTGATCGCGCGCTACGCGGCGCGGCTCGCGGAGGGCCGCGGGAGCGCGGCGTAAGCCTCGTTCCGAACGAGCGGATCAAGCTCTCCGCCGCCTACCTGAACACCGCCGCGGGCGGCCTGTTCACCGCGGGCGTGGTCGCGGCGCTCGTTGCGACCGTCTTCGGGGTTTCGGGACGGTCCAACCTGTCGGCGTTGACGCTGTCGGGAGGCATCGCGATCTTCTTCCTTGCGAGCATCGCCCTCCACGGGTGCGCGCGCATCATTCGTGGAAGGCTGCAGCCATGGCCGACATTCAGATCGTGGCCTTCGTCGTCGCGCCGCTGATGGCGGTCGCCGTCGGCTTCGGCGTCATGCTGTGGTCCCGCTACGCGGAGCGGTAGGCCCTCACCGCGGCGGGATCGAGTACGTGCCGTTCGCCTGGGCGACGAGGTCGTCCGAGCCCGGCGCCGTGATCCGCACCTCGCCGACGGCGAGGCGCCGGCCGAGCTTCAGCAGCGTCACGTCGGCGATCAGCACCAGCCCCGCGGGCTTGCGCAGGAAGTTGAAGGTCAGGCTCGTGGTCACCGCGAGCGCCACCGGGCCGATCTGGGCGAGGATGGCCGCGTAGAGCGCATAGTCGGCCAGCGCCATCATCGACGGGCCGGACAGCGTGCCGCCCGGGCGCAGGAAGCGCGCGTCGCCGTCGAGCCGCATCCGCGCGGTCAGCGGGCCGACGGCCTCCAGGTGGTAGGCGCGCCCGCCCGCCTGCATCTGCGGGAACTCCCGGTCGAGGAAGTCGCGGGTCTCGGCAAGCGTCATCGCGGTCATGACGGCCGTTCCAGCATGGCGGTGCGCCGGCGGCAAGGCGGCGACCGGGATCGCGGGTCACCCCGCCTTGGGAATGCCCTCGGCCGCGCGCGCGCGGCCGAAATCGGCCTCGGCCGTCTCCTGCCCCTGCGCGACGATGCCACGGCGGATCGCGCGGGTGCGGGTGAACAGGTCGTGCAGGGCCGCGCCGTCGCCGTAGCGGATCGCGCGGGTCAGCACCGAGAGGTCCTCGCTGAAGCGCCCGAGCATCTCCAGCACCGCCTCGCGGTTGCTCAGGAAGATGTCGCGCCACATCGTCGGGTCCGAGGAGGCGATGCGGGTGAAGTCGCGGAAGCCGCCGGCCGAGAACTTCATCACCTCGGACTGCGTCACCTGCTCGAGGTCGGCGGCGGTGCCGACGATGTTGTAGGCGATCAGGTGCGGCACGTGGCTGGTGATGGCGAGCACGAGGTCGTGGTGCTCCGGCGTCATCGTCTCGACGACGGCGCCGAGCCCCTGCCACAGCGCGCGCACCCGCGCGACGGCGGCCTCGGGCGCGTCCTCCGGCGGGGTCAGGATGCACCAGCGGCCGGAGAACAGCGTCGAGAACCCGGCATCCGGCCCGGAATACTCGGTGCCGGCCACCGGATGGCCGGGCACGAACACGATGCCGTCGGGCAGGTGCGGGGTGACGGCCGCGACGACCGACGCCTTCACCGAGCCGACGTCCGAGACGACGGCACCCGGCTTCAGGTGCGGCGCCATCGCGGCGGCGACCGGGCCGATGGCGCCGACGGGCACGCACAGGATCACGAGGTCGGCCTGCGCCGCGCCTGCGGCGGCATCGCCGGTGACGTCGTCGGCGATGCCGAGATCGAGCACCCGCGCGCGGACGGCGGCGTCCGCGTCGATCGCGACGATGCGCTCGGCCAGCCCGTAGCGGCGGGCGCCGCGGGCGATCGACGAGCCGATCAGGCCGAGGCCGACGATGGCGAGGCAGCCGAGCGGCGCGGCCTCAGGCATGGTCGCCTCGGACGAAGGCGCCGAGTGCGCCGAGGAAGGCCTCGTTGCTCTCGACGCTGCCGATCGTCACGCGGAGCGCATTCGGCAACCCGTACGCCGCCACCCGGCGCACGATCACCCCGCGCCCGGTCAGGAAGGCGTCGGCGTCGGCCGCCGTGCGGCCGGGCACGTCGGGAAAGTGCACGAGCATGAAGTTCGCCACGCTCGGCGTCACGGTCAGGCCGAGCGCGCGGGCGCCCGCGATCATCCGCGGCAGCCATTCGGCGTTGTGGGCGGCGGCCGTCGCGGCGTGCGCCTCGTCGGCGAGCGCCGCCGCCCCGGCCGCCATGCCGGCGGTGGACAGGTTGAACGGCCCGCGGATGCGGTTGACCGCGTCCATCACGTGGGCCGGCCCGACCATCCAGCCGACGCGCAGGGCGGCGAGCCCGTGGATCTTCGAGAAGGTGCGGGTCATCACGACGTTGTCGGCGTCGCGCGCGAGCTCGAGCCCGGCCGCGTAGTCGTCCGCCTGGACGTACTCGGCGTAGGCGCCGTCGAGGACCAGCAGCACGTCGCCCGGCAGGCCGGCATGCAGGCGCCGCACCTCGGCCAGCGGCAGGTAGGTGCCGGTCGGGTTGTTGGGGTTGGCGACGTAGACGATCTTCGTCCGCGGGGTCACGGCGGCGAGGATCGCGTCGACGTCGGCGGTGAGGTCGCGCTCGGGAGCGACCACGGCGGTGCCGCCCGCCGCCAGGATGGCGATGCGGTAGACCAGGAACCCGTGCTCGCAGAAGACGCCCTCGTCGCCGGGGCCGATATAGGCGTAGGCGAGCAGCGAGAGCAGCTCGTCCGAGCCCGCGCCGCAGACGACGCGGCCCGCGTCGATGCCGTAGCGCGCCGCGATGGCAGTCCGCAGCAGCGTGGAGGTGCCGTCGGGATAGTTCTCGAGCTTGGCCGTGGCCGCCTGCATCGCCGCCATCGCCGCCGGGCTCGGGCCGAGCGGCGTCTCGTTCGACGACAGCTTGTGGATCTTGGCGTGACCCGGCGCCCCGCTCTTGCCGGGCACGTAGGGGTCGATCGCCAGGACGCCCGGACGGGGCACCGGGCGGAGACGGGGAGAGGCGGACATTGGTGTTCGCAGCCTGCAGAAGAAACGCGGGTGGCGCCCGTCTACAGCATTTCGCGCCGCGATGAAGCGGGGCGCGACCGGATCGGCCGCCCGGCGGCCCTCACACCCGGAACCGCGCCGCGTGGCTGCCGGTCTCGTCGAGGCTCGATACCGCCGCGCCCGCCCCGTCCAGGGCCTCGGCGAGCTGGCGCGTGCCGACGCCGCCCGGCACCGCCAGCAGCAGGCGCTCGACCTCGCCCTTGGGCTTGGCCCGCGCCACCACCTCGCCGTAGAGCCCCTGCACGGCGCGCTCGGCCTCCTCCGTCCAGGCGCCGCAGCGCACCGCCCACAGCACCCAGTCGCGCTGCGCCGCCGCCGGATCGTCGAGGGGCTTGGCCACCACGAAGACCGGCGTGCCGGCCGGGTGGGCCGGCCGCTCGATGAAGGGCAGCCGGGCGATCACCTTCGGCCGGCCTGCGCCGATCAGGCCCTCCCACCAGGCCTCTCCCTTCGCCGACCCCTTCGCGGGCACCTGGGCGGCGCGCGGGTCGAAGCGGAAGATGCCGAGGTCGCCGCGCGAGGCCGCCACCGCCTCGATCACCGCCGCGCAGGTCGGGTGGGGCCGGTAGGGCACGGTGAAGCCGAAGTGGAAGCGGGCGGAGTCGCGCATCGCCGGATCGCCGGCGGAGATGTCGGCATGCACCGAGAACGGCGCCTGGACGTAGGTGAACGTCGCGATGATGACCCGCCAGATCCCCTCGACGGTGTCGAGCGGCAGCAGCCCGCGGTGGCGCTCGGCGACGCGCCGCATCATCGCGGCCTCGCGACCGGGACGGAAGGCGGAGCCCGAGGCCGACGTGCCCTTCACCGCGATCAGCCGGTCGATGATCCCGCCGCGCTGGATCAGCAGCGCGTGCATCTCGGCGTCGATCCGATCGATCTCGGCCCGGAGGGCGGCGAGGTCTTCCATCGGCGGCGCGGCTCGTTTGGGGAAGCGCATGGTTCGACAAGCTGAGGACGGGGCTGCTCGCGCGTGTTTACGGCCCGCCGCGCCGAAGGGCCAGCGCAGCAGGGCCGTGCGATCGACAACGGAGGGCGGATGAACGGCCTTCCGGCGGCCCCTTTCGTTGACGCTCGGCGGCGGGCACACTACGTCCGGTGCAGCGGCGGGCGCGGGAAGCGGGCGGCCTCGCGATTCCTTCGGCCCCTTCGGCGCGCGAGAAGCCGTTTCCAGACGCCTCATGGACAATCCCCTCGATACGGCCGTCACGGCCGCCTCCGCGACGGAGCCCGAGATCCGCAGCCGCGAGCCGTCGCAGGCGCGCGACCCGGCGGGGCTCGTCGCGCGGTTCGAGGCCGGGCAGCCGCTGACCATGGATTCGGGCGCCGCGCTCGCGCCGTTCCAGGTCGCCTACCAGACCGCCGGCACCCTCAACGCCGCGCGCACCAACGCGGTGCTGATCTGCCACGCGCTCACCGGCGACCAGCACTTCGCCCACCCCCATCCCGTCACCGGCAAGCCCGGCTGGTGGACGACGCTGGTCGGCCCGGGCAAGCCGATCGACACCGACCGCTACTTCGTCGTCTGCTCCAACGTGATCGGCTCGTGCATGGGCTCGACCGGCCCGGCCTCGATCGACCCCGCGACGGGCTCGGCCTACGGGCTCGACTTCCCGCTGGTCACGATCCGCGACATGGTCCGCGCCCAGGCGATGCTGCTCGACCATCTCGGCATCGCGGACCTGTTCCTGTGCATCGGCGGCTCGATGGGCGGGATGCAGGTGCTGCAATGGGCCTCGCTCTACCCTCAGCGCGTGTTCGCGGCGATGCCGATCGCCACGGGCGCGCGCCATTCGGCGCAGAACATCGCCTTTCACGAGGTCGGCCGGCAGGCGATCATGGCCGACCCCGCCTGGGCCGACGGTCGCTATCTCGAGGCCGGCACTCGCCCCTCGAAGGGCCTCGGCGTCGCGCGGATGGGCGCGCACATCACCTACCTGTCCGAGCCGGCTTTGCACCGGAAGTTCGGGCGGCGCTTCCAGGGCGGCTCGGCGCCGACCTTCTCGTTCAACGCCGACTTCCAGATCGAGAGCTACCTGCGCCACCAGGGCCTGAGCTTCGTCGAGCGGTTCGACGCCAACGCCTACCTCTACCTGACGCGGGCGATGGACTACTTCGACCTCGCCGCCGACCACGGCGGCGTGCTCGCCAACGCCTTCAAGGGCACGAAGACGCGGTTCTGCGTGATCTCGTTCACCTCCGACTGGCTGTTCCCCACGGCCGATTCCCGGGCGATCGTGCACGCGCTGAACGCCGCCTCGGCCCCGGTCGCCTTCGTCGAGGTCGAGAGCGACAAGGGCCACGACGCGTTCCTCCTCGACGAGCCGACGCTGTTCTCGGCGGCCCGCGGGTTCATCGACGCGGCCGCCCGGGCGCGCGGGCTGTGAGCGGGCGCGAGGACCTGTCCTTCGGCGACGCCGCCTCCGGCACGCCCTGGGAGGCGGCGGACGACCTGCCGCGCACGCCCGAATCCGGCGGCGCCCGCGTCGACCACCTCGTGGTCCTCGGGCTGGTGCCGCCCGGCGCGCGCGTCCTCGACATCGGCTGCGGCGACGGCTCGCTGCTGGCGCTGCTGCGAGACCGGCGCGGCGTTGACGGACGCGGCATCGAGCTGTCGCGCGAGGGCGTGAACGCCTGCCTCGCGCGCGGCCTGCCGGTGATCCAGGGCGACGCCGACACCGACCTCGAGAACTACCCCGACGACGCGTTCGACGTGGTGGTCCTGTCCCAGACCATCCAGGCGACGCGCAACCCGCGCATCGTGCTGGAGCACCTGCTTCGCATCGGCCGGCAGGTGGTGATCTCGTTCCCGAACTTCGGTCATTGGCGGGTGCGGGCCGAGCTTGCCTTCCGCGGGCGGATGCCGATCACCGAGATCCTGCCGGAAGCCTGGTACGAGACGCCGAACATCCACCACTGCACCATGCGCGACTTCGTCGAGCTGTGCCGGGCGGTCGACGCCCACATCGAGAAGGCGGCGGCGCTCGACGCGCGCGGACGGCCGATGCGCTTCTCGATGCCGTGGTGGTTCTGGAACCTGATCGGCGCGCAGGGGGTGTTCCTGCTCAGGCGGGGCCGCCTCGGAGCCGGCTGATCGGTCGACCGCGCCGGGCGGCATCGAGCCGAGGCGGACATCGATCGCGTCGATCGTGCATCTTCTCACGAACCCGTGAGCATTCGTAAGCCCGCCTCAAGATCTGCAGAGGTATTGGTTAACCGCGATTTAAGCGATCTCGGGCGATCTTCGGCTGTCCAACGTGATCGGATAGATCGATGCTCCGTCTTTCAAACATCAAAATCCTGCCGAAGCTCATTGCCGTGATCGCATCGATCGCCGTCGTCGTCGGTGGGTGCGTCTGGTATGCGCAGGCGCGCATGACCACGATCGACGACGCCTACAGCCTCCTGATCGTCCACGAGGCGAAAGGCGTCGCGAGCGTGCGCCGGGCAAACGGCCTGATGTTCGAGCTCAACTACTGGGTCTACCGCATCATCGCCGAGACCGACGAGGCCCAGATCAGGAGCGCCAATGCGGGCTTCGAGGCGGTGCTGCCCAACATGCGGCAGGCGCTGGCCGCCCTCCGTGAGCAGGCGCCTGCCTTCGGCGCGCGCGTCGAGGCGCAGAACGCCCGGGTCGACCGGTTCCTCAAGGACGTGACCGAGGTGCGCAGGCTCGGGACCGCGAACGAGAACGCGGACGCCATAGCCCTCGTGCACAGCGCCATCGATCCGACCTTCGCCACCATGACGGACGAAGGCAGCAGGCTCGCGCACGACATTGCCGCCTATATGGAGCATCAATCCGACGTCCTGACTGATCAGACGAATGCGACGCGCTACACCCTGATGGCGCTGGCCGCTCTCGGCCTCCTGGTCGGCCTCGTCGCCGCGACCCTGGTGTCGATCGTCGGCATCACGCGTCCGCTGGGTCGGCTGGTCGTCGTCCTCCAACGTATGGAAAACGGCGAGATCGATGCGCAGATCGCCGAGGCGCGCCGCGGCGACGAGGTCGGCTCCGTCGGCCGGGCCGTCGAAGGCATCACGGCCATGGTTGCCCGGAAGGCCGCCGAGCAGGCGGAGATCAAGGGCATCGCTGACGCGGCGGCGGCCTCCGAGCGCAAGCGCGTCATGACGGAGCTGGCCGACGGGTTCGAACGGGCGGTCGGCGGCATCGTCGGCATGGTGTCCTCCTCCGCCACCGGGCTGCAGGCCACCGCCCAGACGATGACCGCGACCGCACGGGAGACGGCCAGCCAATCGTCCACCGTGGCGGCCGCCGCCGAGGAGGCGGCCTCCAACGTGAATACCGTGGCGGCGGCGGCGGAAGAGCTCGGCTCGTCGGTCCAGGAGATCGGGCGGCAGGTCTCCGGCTCGGCCGACCTCGCGCAGACGGCGGTCTCCGAAGCGGAGCAGACCGGACGCCTGGTTCACGAACTGAGCCAGGCGGCCGCCAAGATCGGCGACGTGGTGGGGCTGATCTCGAACATCGCCGGGCAGACCAACCTGCTGGCACTCAACGCCACCATCGAGGCGGCGCGCGCCGGAGAGGCCGGCCGCGGCTTCGCGGTGGTCGCCGCCGAGGTGAAGGAGCTTGCCAACCAGACGGCCGGCGCCACCGCCGAGATCGGAAGCCAGATCGCGCAGATCCAGACCTCGACGCAAGGGGCGGTGCAGGCGATCGGGACCATCTCGACGCGCATCCGCGAGATCGACGCGGTCGCCGCGTCGATCGCGGCGGCGGTGGAGGAGCAGGGTGCGGCGACCCAGGAGATCGTGCGCAACGTCGCGCAGGCCTCCGCCGGCACGAGCGAGGTCACCGGCAACATCGCCGGCGTCGCGCAGGCTTCGGAGGAGACCGGCGCCGCGGCCGCGCAGGTGCTGGCCTCGGCGTCCGAACTGTCGCGTCAGTCGGAGCATCTGGGCTCGGAGGTCACCCGCTTCCTCGCCACCGTTCGTGCCGCCTGAGCCGCCGGGCTTTCCGGGGCGGCTCCGAGGCCGGGCATCGTGCCCGGCCTTCCTCCGTTCGCGGGCCCTCGCCGCGACACCGGGTGGTCAATGCCCGTCGAGGAACTCCAGCATCGCGGCGTCGAAGCGGTCGGTCGCCTCCATGTGGACGAGGTGGCCGATGCCCGCGAACACGATCGCCCGGCCGTTCGGCATCCTCGCGGCCAGCGCCGTCGCGTTGTCGGCGTTGCGGCCCATCCTCGCAGCGAGGTCCGGCGGGGCGTAGGGCTTGCCCGGCGCGTTGTGGTCGGCGCCGCCCATGACGAACAGGGTCGGCATCGGGAGCAGCGGGATCTCGTGCACCACCGGCTGGCCCCAGATCATGGTGTAGGAGTTCACGAACGATTGCAGCCAGCGCGGATACTCGCCCGCTCCCTTCACCCGCTCGCGCACCTCGACGAACGGCTCGATCGCCGATTCCGGCAGCGAGAGCGCGTAGCTGGTCATCAGCTGCCGGCGGTAGGCGGCCGCCGTGAGCTCGCCCTCGCGCTTGAGCAGGGTGTCGTTGGCGACCGGCGGCACGCTGAAGCGGTAATCCTCCAGGCCGAGCGGCGCCTCGAGGACGAGGCTGTTGACCCGGTCGGGGGCGTTGCGTGCCAACCGCACGGCCAGCATCCCGCCCATCGAGTGGGCGACCACGTCGACCCGGCGTAGGGCCAGGTGATCGAGCAGCGCGACGGTGTCGGCGGCCATCGCGTCGAAGGTGAACGGGCCGATGGGCTTCGAGGACTTGCCGAAGCCGAGCTGGTCGGGCGCGACCACGCGGTAGCCCGCGCCCGTCAGCGCCGCGACGACCGGCGCCCAGTAGCTCGCCGGGAAGTTGCGGCCGTGCAGCAGCAATGCCGTGCGGCCGTTGGCCGTGCCGGTCGGCGCCACGTCCATGTAGGCGAGGCGCTGGGCCTCGCCGTCGCGCGACAGCGCGAGGAAGCGCACCGGATACGGGTAGCCGAAGCCTTCCAGCCCGATCCCGAGCGGCGGTGCCTCCTGCGCCGGCGCCGCCATCGGCATCAGCGGCAACAGGGCGAGCAGCAGGGCGGTGGTCCGCGTCATCGTCGGCATCGGGGCGTCATCCGTCGGATCGAGGCGACGACGCGATGGCGCGTCGCGAAGGCGGAAAAGCGGCGCACGGGCGAAGGATCCCGCGGCCATGTCACCGGCGCGCTGCTCAAGCCTGCGTGAAGCCGCTATGTGCGGGCGCAAGCGCCAGGCGAACCCACGGCGGCGGGCCCGGCCGGGGTCGGCCCAGAACGAGGTTTTCGACGATGACCGAGACGGCCGGATCGTCCGGACGACGCGCGATCCGCGGGGCGGAGGAGGAAGCGCAGGCGGCAAGCGGCCTCGGCGACGGGAGCCCGGCCGCCGCGAGGCCGGCCGACGGGCTTCCCCCGCGCGAGCGCCTGCTGGCGATGGCGGCGGTGTCGCTCGCCATGACCATGGCGGTGCTCGACGGGGCGATCGTCAACGTGGCGCTGCCGGTGATGGCCAAGGACCTCGCGGTCGATCCGGCCGCGGCGATCTTCGTGGTCAACGGCTACCAGATCGCGGTGACGGCGGCGCTCCTGCCCTTCGCCTCCCTCGGCGACATCCTCGGCTACAAGCGCGTGTACCTCGCCGGGCTGGCGGCGTTCGTTGCGGCCTCGCTCGCCTGCGCCTTCGCGCCGAGCCTCGGCTTCCTGATCGCCGGGCGCCTGGCGCAGGGGCTCGGCGCCGCCGGCGTGATGAGCGTCAACATCGCGCTGGTGCGCTTCATCTATCCCCACCGGATGATCGGCCGCGGCGTCGGCAACGTGGCGCTCGTCGTCGCCGTCGCCTCCGCGGCCGGCCCGACTGTCGCCGCCGCGATCCTCTCGGTGGCGTCCTGGCCGTGGCTGTTCCTGGTCAACCTGCCTGTGGGCGGCCTCGCCTTCCTCGTCGCCTCGCGGACGCTGCCGGCGACGCCGCGCAGCGGCGCGCGTTTCGACGCGTTGAGCGCGGTGCTGAACGCGCTGACCTTCGGCCTGCTGATCGTCGGCGTCGACCGCCTCGGCGACGCCGACGGACGGGCGATCGCCTTCGCCGAGATCGCGGGCGCCGTCGCGGTCGGCGCGGTGTTCGTGCTGTACCAGCTGCGCCTGCGGGCTCCGCTGCTGCCGGTGGACCTCCTGCGGATCCCGGCCTTCGCGCTGTCGATGGCGACCTCGATCGCCTCGTTCGCGGCGCAGATGAGCGCCTACATCGCCCTGCCCTTCTATTTCCAGGACGTGCTGCACCTCTCGGGCACGCAGACCGGCTTCCTGATGACGCCCTGGCCGATCGCGATCGCGGCGATGGCGCCGGTCGCCGGGCGGCTCGCCGACCGCTACCCGCCGGGGCTGCTCGGCGGCATCGGCCTCGCGCTGATGGCGTCGGGCATCGCCGCGATGGCGCTGCTGCCGGCGCACCCGGCGACCCTCGACATCGTCTGGCGGCTGACGCTGAGCGGCCTCGGCTTCGGCCTATTCCAGACGCCGAACAACAAGGTCATTATCACCGCCGCCCCGCGCGAGCGCAGCGGCGGGGCGAGCGGCATGCAGTCGACGGCGCGGCTCACCGGCCAGTCCCTCGGCGCGGCGATGGTGGCGGTGATCTTCGGGATGACCCAGGGCGCCGGGCCGGAGCGGGCGGTGTCGCTGGCGCTGTGGTCCGCGGTAGCGCTCGCCGTGTTCGGCGGCTGCGCCAGCGTTCTGCGGCGGGGCAGAGCCGGATAGGCTGCATGCCACCCGGGGCCGGACCGGCGCGTTGATCGGCATCGCGAGACATCGCGGCAACCAGGGATCGACCGAAATGGACATGAACCTGAAGGGCCGCCGCGCCCTCGTCACCGGCTCCACCGGCGGCATCGGCTTCGGGATCGCCCAGGCGCTCCTCGACCTCGGCGCCAGCGTCGGCATCAACGGGCGCACCGCGGAACGGGTCGAGGCGGCCATCGCGGCCCTGCGCGGGAAGACCCAGGCCGGCGAGGCCTTCGCGGCGGTCGGCGACGTGGCGACGGCCGACGGGGTCGCCGCGCTGGTCGCGGCGCTGCCGGACGTCGACATCCTGGTCAACAACACGGGGATCTTCGAGCCGAAGCCGTTCTTCGACATCCCCGATGGCGACTGGCAGCGCTTCTTCGACGTCAACGTGATGAGCGGCGTGCGGCTGTCGCGCGCCTACGCGCCGGGGATGGTGGCGCGGGGCTGGGGCCGCGTGGTCTTCATCGCCAGCGAGTCGGGCATCAACATCCCGGTCGAGATGGTCCATTACGGGATGACGAAGACGGCGCAGCTCGCGGTCTCGCGCGGGCTCGCCGAGACGGTCTCGGGCACCGGCGTCACGGTCAACAGCGTGCTGCCGGGGCCGACCCTGTCGGAGGGCGTCGCCGATTTCATGAAGCAGATGGCCGGCGGATCGGGCGAGGCCGATCTCGACGCCCTCGGCCGCCAGTTCGTCGCCGAGCACCGCCCGACGTCGCTGATCGGGCGGCTGGCCAGCGTCGAGGAAGTGGCCAACATGGTGGCCTACGTCTGCAGCCCGGCGGCGAGCGCGACCAGCGGCGCGGCGCTTCGGGTGGATGGCGGCGTCCTGCGCAACATCGCCTGACGCCTGATCGGGTCGCGCGGGGCGGCGTGGCGCCGCCCCGTTCGAGCGCACCGTCGAAGCAGGACGATCCGGGAACCGCGTCTCCGGATCGACCCGACGACGGGTCCGGCGCGGCTCAGGCCTTGAGGTGGGCGGCGAGGTGCTTGTTCATCTCGAACATGCTGCACTTGTCCTTGCCGAACACCTTCTTGAGCTTGTCGTCGGCGAGAATCTCGCGCTTGTTCTCCGGGTTCTGGAGGTTGTGCTTCTTGATGTATTCCCAGACCTTGCTGACGACCTCACCGCGCGGGATGGGGCTGGTGCCGACGATGGCGCCGAGATCGGCCGAGGGCTTCAGCGGCTGCTGCAGGGCGTTCGGCTTGGCGCCGGCGGCGGCCTTGGTCGCCTTGGGGGCTGCAGCCTTCGCGGGCTTGGCGTCCTTGGTCTCCTTCGCAGCCTTCGGGGCGGCCTTTTCCGTCGTCTTGGTTGCCATGGGGTTCCTCCGGTTCTCGCTGCGAGCGTGAACGTGACATCCCCGCAGCAGGGGTGAGCATAGCAGCAAGAACTAAGGGCTAGCGCAGCCGTTCCAAGGGAAAACTGGAACAGTTCCCTTCATCATCCACAGGGTGTGGCGCCGGCGGGCGGCTTCGGCACCGGTTTTCGCGCCGCGAAACCCTTTCTTCACCCAACCGGAGGACAGATCCGGGCATGGTCAGCACCGCCCTCGCCCTCGCTTTCGTCTCCGCGTTCGCCCTGGTCCTCGGGCTCGGCATCGGCATCGCCGCCGAGCCGAATGCTTGCGATCACCCGCATGGCGGCGGATTGATCTGAGGGCGCGAAGGCCGGAGCGGACGCCGGATCCTCGCGAACCGTCCGGCCGCCCGGACGTTGGCGGCGTCGGAGGACGGCCCTCCCGCCTTCCTCCTCGCGCCGCGGAAACCTCTGCCCATGTCGAGCCTCGAGCCGAACACCCTCGACGGCATCGCGCACATCATCCAGGTGGCGCTGACGCCGGTGTTCCTGCTGTCCGGGGTGGCGACCCTGCTTAACGTCTTCGGCGCGCGCCTCGCCCGCGTGTCGGATCAGGCGGAGCGGGCGTCGAGCCTGCTCGCGGGCGCGAGCGAGGCGGAGCGCCGCCGCCTCGGCCACCGGCTCGACCGCCTGCGGCTGCGGGCGCTGCTGCTCGACGCGGCGGTGGTGCTCGCGGCGCTTTCGGGGGTCTCGACCTGCGGCGCCGTCCTGACGCTGTTCGTCGGCGCGCTGCGCGACGCCACCGTGGCCGGCGTGCTGTTCGCGTTGTTCGGCACGGCGATCCTGTGCACGCTCCTGGCGCTGGTCGCCTTCGGGACCGAGATGCTGTTCGCGAGCCGCGGCGTGCGCAACCGTGTCGCCCTGCGGCGCGCTGAGGCGGAAGCCGGCCCGGAAGGCTGAAGGGGCCCGCGGAACCCATCGCGGGTCCGAGCTTTCCCCTGCGAACGCCCGGGATGCCGGGTCCGTGCAGTCCTGCGAAAGGGTATCGCGATGCCGACAGATCTTCCCAACGAGCGCAGCATCCGCAAGGCCGGCTCGATGGAGCTCGACCCCTCGGCCGAGGGTGTCGCCATCGACGAGACCGTCCGGCTGATCGCCTCCAACAAGGTCGAGGGCACGGCGGTCTACGATGCCGCCGGCAAGCACCTCGGCGCGGTGCACAACTTCATGGTCGACAAGGTCTCGGGCCAGGTCGCCTACGCGGTGCTCGCCTTCGGCGGGTTCCTGGGGCTCGGCGAGAACCACCACCCGCTGCCGTGGAAGGCGCTGACCTACAGCGTCGCGCTCGGCGGCTACGTGGTGGATATCGACGCGGCGACGCTCGCCGGCGCGCCGAGCCACGGCGCCGGCGAGGACGGCTTCGCCGATCCGGCCTATGGCGGCCGGCTCGACGACTATTACGGTCGCGGCCCGAAAGCGGCCTGACGATCAGAACTTGCCGCCGAGGCCGACGCTGCCGCCGGGCGTCAGGGACGGCGTCATGCCGCCCGACGACCCGCC
This sequence comes from Methylobacterium sp. E-016, assembly GCF_022829745.1. Classification (NCBI taxonomy): domain Bacteria; kingdom Pseudomonadati; phylum Pseudomonadota; class Alphaproteobacteria; order Hyphomicrobiales; family Methylobacteriaceae; genus Methylobacterium; species Methylobacterium sp. E-016. The sequence goes on along the minus strand of NZ_JAKSYF010000072.1, from coordinate 1,594 downwards.
GCTGGTGGGCTCGCCGTCGATCTCCTCGCGGCGGATGCGGCGCGCGCCGTCGTTCGCGGCGCGCGCGTCGTTGCGCTTGTCCTTGGGCAGGTCGAGTGTCCGGGTCGGCGCCGTCGCCAGCGGGCGCCCGTCGGAATCGACGTTGGCCATGCGCGCCTCGCGGCCCGGAAGGGCGCCGCGCAGCGACGGCGGCGGCCCGACCTCGGCCGCCGGCATCACGCCGCCGCCGCCGCCCAGCGCCCCGCCGAGCGCCTGGCATCCGGCCAGGGCCGCGCCGAGGCAGAGGGCGGTGGCCGTCAGCGCGAGCGGGCGGCGGAGGCGACCCGCGGCGGTCGAAGGCGAGGCAGGCAGAGGCGAGGCGGCCATGGGCGGTGAAGTCCTGTCTTCTCGTGGCGGCCAAGGTGGGACCGGGCCGCCGTCATGTCGTTGACGGTCTCTCTACGATGCAGTTTGGGCGAAAACCAGACGCCGCCGCGTCCATCCCGGGACGCGGCGCGAGGCCTTCGCCGACCGATCGGGAGCATCGGAGCGGATGCACGCGGCCCGAAACGTGCGGCGCGAAACCTGCACACCAAAACGTGCGGGTCGGGCGACCGGACGCGATTCACAACTTCGCCTTGGTCGAACGGCATGCGAAGGTCGTGCTCTCGTAACCCGTGACGATGCGGCGGAGACACCCGCGCGTCGCCACGGCCGCGCCGCGCCGACGCCAGCACTTGAGGACCTTGCGTGACCACACCGATCCGGATGATCGCGACCGCGACGATCACCCTCTGGACCGCCCTCCTCGGGAGCGCGTCCGTCATGGCTCAGGCGCCGATGGCGCAGACGCCCGCGCCGCAGACCCCGCCGGCCGGCAGCGAGACCGCGCCGGCGACACCGGCCGCGCCGCCCCCGGTCGCCCCGACCGCGCCGCCGCAGGCCCAGCAGGGCACCCCCGCCACCGTCCTCGACACCCAGGATTACGAGAGCGTGCTGGGAAAGAGCGTGCGCAGCGCCAACGGCGACGAGCTCGGCCGGGTGATCGACCTGATCATCGACAAGGAGGGGCGCCCGCGCGCGGCGATCATCGATTTCGGCGGCTTCCTCGGCGTCGGCTCGCGCAAGATCGCGGTCGACTGGCGGGCGCTCCGCTTCACCTCCGACGGCAAGGTCGGGCGGCTGTCGTTGCAGCTGAGCCGCAATCAGGTCCGCGTCTCGCCCGAGTACAAGGCCGGCGAGCCGATCGTGGTCCTCGGCCCGGCGAGCCCCGGCCCGGACGGCGAGCAGGCGACGGCACCGGCCGCCGCCCAGCCCGCGCCCGCCCCCACGGCCGCACCGGCGCCTGCCGCCGTGCCGGCGCCGCCCGCGCCCGCGCCTGCCGCGAAGCCCGCGGACAAGCCGGCCGCCGAGAAGGTGCCCGATAAGTGACGGTGGCGCGACCGAAGGACCGCCGCGTCATCCCCCCCCGCGAGGCGCAGCGCCAGGCGAGGCTCGACCACGAGGTCCGCGCCCGTCCGGTCCGGCTGCGCGAGCCGACCGTCGAGCCGGCGCCCGCGGCCGCCGGCGCGGACGGGCTGTCGCGCGCGAGCCGTCGCGGGCTCGATCTGTTCGC